>CAYJTW010000009.1:0-13569 GCA_964373225.1 uncultured Candidatus Peribacteria bacterium | reverse complement strand
ATCTGCGGCGGACCGCACGTGGCGCGGACGGGGATGCTGGGATCATTCAAGATTCAAAAAGAAGAGAGTTCGTCGGCGGGAGTGCGGAGGATCAAGGCGGTCGTCTCAGGGGGGCCAGAAACAATTGAAGTCGCTGTCGAAGCATCCTGATACACTCTCCTCCGTGCGCCTTTCCCCGAAAATTGCACTGACGGCATTGCTGCTCCTCGTTCCCGCGGTGACATTCGCGATGCAGGAAACCGTCTGGGATTTTCGCGGCGGGCATTTGCCGGGGAAGTGGAGAATCTCGAACATTGAGGTGCCGCAGACGATGCTCGAGGGTTTGCACATCCAGGCGCCCGCATCCGACGGCAGCCTGCTCTCGGAAATGAATGTTTCCCACAGCGTGCAGGCGGTCAGCTTCACGTTCCTCACCGGACGAACCATGGAAGCCAGGTTGCTGTGGCACCGTCCGGGCACGGAGCCCGGCATCTTCGTGCAGTTTCCGTTCACGATTCCCGGATCAAAGACCGAACAGACCGTTACACTGAATCTGGAAGCGCTCCCGCAATGGGACGGCACGGCAGACGAAATCGGATTCGTCTTCCCCAGGGGGTCGGATCTGCTCATGCGGGAAATTCGTTTTCAGGAGTGGAACATGCTGGAACGCGCACAGGCCGTGTGGGAGAGCTTCTGGACATTCGACAGACTGGGCGCGACGAGCATCAACTTTATCTGGGGACCGGTCATCGTCTTTAACCCCGTCGGTCTTCCCGGGCTCTTCAGCAAAATGCCGCCCGAAGGACGATCGGGCATGTGGATCCTGTATGCGCTGATCGCGGCTGCGGGGGCGGTGGCCTTGACGCGCCGGTACTGGATCACGTATCTGCGGAACTTGCGGGTCCCCGGTGCTCTTCTTCTTTTCCTTCTCTCGTTCGGTTCGGTATGGGTATTCTTCGACCTGCGGATGGGCCTCGAACTTTTGAACGATGCCAAGCACGATTACGACTCCTATCTGTATCCCCCTTCCGGGAACCGGCAATTCCGGACGTTCCTCAATTTCAATGACTCGGTGGAACGGTCACTGCCGGTCATCAAGGGAGAAACGACAATCGGGCTGCTGACGACTCCCGAAACTCCCGTCCGCGACATGCTGCGGTACTTCGCGTTCCCGACGCTCGTGCAGGAGCCCTCCGCGCCGAACCCCGACCTGCGAGTGTGGTTCGTGTTCTATCGCAACGACACGGCGGTGGACGCCGGCGGACGACTGACGGTGAAGGGCGTCCCGTGGACCGGTCCCGGGCGCATCGTGGAACGGTTTGATAATGCGTCGTTTTTATTTCAAGCATCCCGGTAAATAATGGCGGGCGCCCCCTCGGGGCGCCCCAACGCCCACCCGTTATGATCCTCCTCGCATTCGTTGCCGGCCTCGCGATTCCCGCCCTCGTCGGGTGGCTGGTCATTGATCTGCTGGAAGGCAAAACGCCGGTCCTGGATCGTCTGGAGAAATGGACGCTCGGATACGTATTTGGCGTGACGCTCTCGATGTTCTGCGCGTTCTTCGGGAACGTACTGCTGGGCGTGCCGTTGACGGTGATGGGATTTTTGTCCGTCTTCTGCGTTCTACTGATTCTCTCCGGAGTGCCATGGTTTTTGGCAAAGAACGGGCGTGACCGTGTCACGCCCTTACGGCACCGGGCATGGGAGTCTCCATCACGCGCCGTGACCATCGCGTTGATCGCGGGGGGCGCGTGGGTGGGGCTGCGGATGATCTTGCTGACGTTGACGACGCTCCTGACGCCGCCGTTCTTCGACGACACGATGGATAACTGGAACCTGCGCGGGAAGATCTTCTACTACGGAAAAACCTTCACGCTGCAGTTCCCGTGGAACGGCACGCCCGGCGTCAGTTCGTATCCGCCCACGGTGCCGCTGATGAAGACGTGGCTCTCTCTGCTCGCGGGGGGGTGGAACGAGGGACTGGTGAACAGCATTCATGTGATCTGGTTCGTCGCGCTGCTCCTGCTCGTCTTCTGCATGCTGCGACGATCGCTGCCTGCGGCATGGGCGGCGCTCGGCACACTGCTTCTCGCGTCGCTGCCGCTGGAGATGATCCAGGGAGTGAACGCGTACGCGGATGTTTTCCTCTCGGTGCACCTCTTCGCAGCCGCGGGATTGATGGTGCAGGCGCTGCAGAATCATGGTGATGAACGTAGGGGCGTTTCGCGAAACGCCCCTACACAATTACGGCTTTCAGCCCTCGCTATTGCCCTCGTGCCGTTTACGAAGAATGAAGGATGGGCGCTCTACTTCCCCGTCCTGCTGCTGCTCTTTGTGGGAACGTTGGCGTGGTGCGGGAAGCGCCGCCTGATGACACAACAGGAGCTTATGCGGACCACCGCCGTCTCGGCAGTGATGATCCTCGCGATCTGCGTTCCCTGGATCGGCTTCAAATTCGTCCACGGCCTCGCGTTTGGGAACGCGAAGGGCATCGACTGGAATCTGACATGGCAAACGGGGGTGCTGCAGGCCATCGGCGTGAATACGTTTTTGGAAGGAAACTGGGGCCTGCTGTTCCCGCTCTTCTTCGGGCTTTTGATTGTCCGGTGGCGCAGCGCATTCCGGAGTCCTCTCGTTGTCCTGACGCTCCTCTTCCTCATCCCGTACCTGACCCAACTCTTTGCGTATCTGTTTACCGGACTCGCTCAGGAAGCGCTGTTCCAGACGGGCTACGCGCGGGGACTCATTCATCTGATGCCCGTGATCGTGACACTCACGGTCATTCTTTTGCATGATGTGTTGCACAGAAAGAAGGCACATCCTGAAATTTGATGTACGGGCGTTGCGATGCAACGCCCCTACGCGCTACTCTTCATTCCGTGCCTTCGTATGCCGCCTTCATCGGACATCAACCACATTTGAGTCTCGCCGAGCTTGCGGCCACCGTGCCGGGGTTCCTGCTGCACGCGAAGATCGACCGCAGCGTGGTGCTCTTTGACAGCGGGATATCGCTTGATTCCGCATTTCTCGATACTCTCGGCGGAACGGTGGTCCTTGCGGAGAAGATCAGCGACAGCGCGCTCACTCTCGACGATATTCCCGGACTCTTTGCTCGGACGTTGATGCCGATCAAAGGCAAAGTGACCTTCAGCCTGCGGACAATCGGCATCACTCCAGCCGCGGTGAAGCAGCTGTATCGCAGGAGCAAAGACCATCTGAAGAAGAAGGGAAAGCCCTCGCGCTATGTGGGAAATGAACGCACTCCCGCTCCCTCGATTGTGCTTCGGGAAAACGGACTGCTCGACCGCTCCGGTGGCGCCGAGATCACGATTGTTCAGCAAAAATCAGATGACTCAGCGGAGAGCACGCGCTCTCCGCTATGGGTGGGCTTCACCGTTGGCGCACAGGACATCGAGTCGTACACCAAGCGCGATATGGAGAAGCCCGTCCGCGATACCGGCGTCGGCCTGCTCCCGCCGAAACTCGCGCAGATCATGCTCAACTTCGGGGTGTGGTTAGCACGCAGCCGCGCGTCTTCGACGCGCGGTCCGCAGGTCGAAGACCAGCGGCTAACGATCCTCGACCCCTTCTGCGGTACCGGCGTGATCCCGATGGAATGTCTGATCCGCGGCTTCCCCGTTCTCGCATCGGACAAATCGCTGAAGGCCGTTTCCGGCACCACCAAGAATCTGGAGTGGCTGCGCAAGCACTTCGACATCAAAAAGTCTGTCGTCCCTTCGCGCGTGTGGAAGCAGGATGCGACCAGGCCGTTTGACCGTAAAGACACGGTGAACGTGATCGTCACCGAGACGAGCCTGGGACCGGCGCTCACCAGGCGGCCGACACTCAAAGACGTGCAGTCACTGAGATCCGACAATGAGAAGCTGCAAGCGGGATTCCTGGAGTCCATGGCGCAGTCCTTCCCGGGCATCCCGATCGTCTGCACCTGGCCCGTCTGGTACCCGTCCAGGGCGCCGGTCTTCCTCGAGAAGATCTGGAAAGTCGCATCCGACCTCGGCTACCAGGCCGTTCTGCCACCGACGATCGAGATCGTTAGTGACCGGATGTCGTTGCTGTACCGGAGGCCGGATCAGATGGTGGGACGGGAAATCGTGATCTTGAAGGCGAAACGACCCATCGTTACGCTCAGCGCTCCGCGCTGAGCTACTCGGGATGACAAACTGGCTACCATTCCTCTCTGTGATCGATATTTTCTTCGACGGCCACTGCCCCCTCTGCACCCGCACAATGCGGCGCTTGAAACAGCTGGACTGGTTCGGAAAGTTGCGGCCAGTGGATTTCCACAATGAAGAACAACGGCGGCGTTACGCCCCGGAGATTGCCTTCGCGGAATTGGACAAGGTGATCCACATGCGCTTCCCAAACGGGAAAACGATGAAAGGGTTCTCCGCCTTCCGCGAGCTGGCATGGCGCCTGCCGCCGCTGTGGCTGATCGCCCCCTTCCTTTATCTGCCCGGTGCGAGGTCCATCGGCGACCGTGTGTATGCGCGCGTGGCGGAAACCCGGAGGAAATGCACTGGGGAAAGGCATTCTGCCTGCCAGTACGCCGAAGGCGCGCTCTGATGAACTTGGTACAATAGTTCTATGCCCCACTTCGTCGACCAACTGTCGCTCAATATCACGATCACGCACGGTGAAGGCTCGTACCTTTTTGATCACCAAGGAAAGAAATACCTCGACCTCATCGCCGGCTGGTGCGTGGGATCCGTTGGGTGGGGGAACAGAGAGATCGGTGCCGCACTCGAAGCCGAAGCGAAGCGCGGAACGTACATCCCGCCGTTTTTAGGCAGTGATGCCCGCGAAGAACTGGCGACAATGCTCACAGACATTGCACCTGGGACTATGGAGAAGGTTTTCCCGTGCGTGAGCGGATCGGAAGCGGTCGATATGGCGATCAAGTGCGCCCGCGCGGCAACAGGAAAAGACGCCATCCTCTCTATCCGGGGCGTCTACCACGGGCACACCTACGGCGCCGCGTCCATCGGTGAATTCGGCCACGAGCGGATCAAAGGATCTGTTCTTCCGCATTGTGAGCAGCTGCCGATGCCGGTCAGAGATGCGCCCGGCGATGCGGTCATCGCGCTTCTCAAGAACCGCCTCGCAACGGGGGACATCGCCGCGTTCATCAGCGAACCCGTCTGGACGAACGCCGGCGCGTACGTCCCTCCCGCGAATTTTTATCCCGCCGTGCAAAAGCTCTGTCGCGCGCATGGAGCACTGCTCATCATGGACGAAGTCGCGACGGGCTTTGGCCGGTGCGGCACGCTGTTTGGGAGCGAACTCTGGCATCTTGAACCCGATGTCCTCTGCATCGCCAAGGCCTTCACGGGCGGGTATGCGAGCATGGGAGCGATGCTGACCACGGAAGATGTCTACACACGCAGCCGCGGCATTCCTTGCTACTCGACCTTCGGCTGGCTCCCGACCGATCTGGCTGCCGCAACCGCGAACGTGAAGATCATTCTCCGTGACAAGCTGTGGGAGAACGCGAAGACCGTCGGTGAGTATTTCCTCTCACTCCTGAAGCCGCTGGAAAAACTTCCGACAGTCAAAGAAGTTCGCGGCATCGGCCTGCTCTTCGCGATGGAACTCTCCGGTGATCTGCAGGCAACGGACGTGCAAAAGCACTGCGCGGACGCGGGCGTGCTTGTGGAAACCATCGGCAACGCGCTCTTCTTCACGCCCCACCTGACACTCACGAAGAAAGAGGCGCAGGAGGGGGCGATGCTTCTACGGAAGGTACTGTCATAGTAAATGGCGACTATCCCTTAATAGCTAGGAACTTATGAGCCACTCTTTACTTCACCGCCTCGACAGTTTGAACGCAGTGATGGCGAGTACGCCGATGATGAGAGCGGCCACCCAACTGATCCACATTGGCGCTGTCCATCCGCCAATGACCGCTTCCCAGCCGTAGGCGACGCGGAACACATGGAGAATGGCGATGATTGCGAACAGGACGCCGGAAACGATGGTGTAGGTGTGTTGCTGCATGACGAGAATCCTACTCTTTCCCGTTCCTAGTCGTAAAGGAATAATCACCTAGTAAATTCCTCCATCGGCATCCGGACTTTTTTCCTCGCCGCTGCCGGGTCATCCACGGCACGGAACCCCACCGGACAGAACACCGTCGACGTGAGACCACGTTCGGTCAGCCCAAGGATTGCATCGACTTTCGCCGGATCAAATCCTTCCATCGGGCACGAATCGATCTGCGCCTGCGCGCATGCGGCGAGGAGGAAGCCGAGCGCAATGTACGCCTGCTTCTGGCACCACACCGTGCTATCGGGAGACTTCCGGCGCTTCATGGAATTGACCATCGTATCGCGATAGGCTTTGAGCGACTCCACCGTGACGCCACGGACCGCGGCGATGTGCGCAACGTACGAATCAACATACGCCTCGTCGACCGCCGTCTTCGCGCAGAAGATGAGCAGGTGCGAGCTGTCGGTCACCTGCGGCTGGTCATAGGCAGCGTCTTTGCGAATGCGCGCACGGAGACCCTGATCCGTGACGACAAGCAGTTTGTACGGCTGCAGTCCGTACGATGACGGCGCGAGGCGGGCGGCATCGAGCACAGCATCGAGCTGCCCTTGCGTGAGCTTTTTCGCGGGATCGAATTTTTTGACCGCATAGCGCCAATGGAGGTGATCGTTGAAGACCACAATGACAAACGGGGAAAGGCGCTACCGGGCGCAGGAGGGCTGCCCGTCCGGATGCACGATCACGAACGTCGCCGTGATGAGCGACTCGTTGAGGACTTCCTGCGCCATCGTGGGATACGGCAGCAGACGCACGAACGCGACGCTGCATGTGCCGACCTGTACCGTATTTGCTCCGGTGGGAGGCGCCAGCGCATCGGGATCGGTACCGGGGATCGTTAAAGTCCGTGGAGCGGCGAGCGTGGGATCGTTGGCTGCATCGATCGCCGCCTGCGAAAAGACCCGGGCGCTGATGCCCGCTTCTCCGGAGAACAGGCACTGCGTCCCGACGAGACACCGGCTGTCCCCGACAACACGCAGCATCTGAATCATGATACCGTCGTTGATCACCGGGGCTTGATTGAGGGATACGGTGACGAGCTTCTGATCACGATACTCCGCGGGCTGCACCAATGGCGGCGGCGACTGCAGGCCGGATGCGATGGCCTGACGCGCACAGTCCTCCAGGGGAATATCCACGCGGATCAGGCATTCGCGCGCGGCGGCGCGGTTGATCATGAGCGCACGGGTACGCACGTCTTCGGGAAGGTAGATCCACTGCCGGCGACGCTGCTGCTGCAGGCCGGAAATGTTGATGAGCGTTCTCCTGTCGGTGACGGATGGCAGCTGCTGGCGCACCGGCGAAGGAACGACATTGGTCTGATGCGTAACGCCGCGAACCCGGAGAAGCGGCACCGCCTGTTTGCGTGCGCGGGAGAGTAAGACCCGCTTCCGCAGTTCCCGCGCTTCGACATTCTCTATCGTCGCTGCCTGCTGCTCCAGGCTTTTGACGCACTGATCCACCAGAGCAGCGAGGGATCCGGGGGGCGGCCCCTCCGTGAGACCGAGATTGCGCCAGCACTGGACGTCAAACGGCACGGCATCGGCGGCAAAGACCATCGCGGGACTCAGGAGCATGCCGAAAGCGAGACCGATGCCAAGAAGACGTGCGTGCATAAAAAGAAGAGGATGAGGAGGGTCATAGCGTAGCCCGACCCGGCAATATTGTCAGCGAAAAGAATGAGGATTTTTCGTATAGGCGGAGTCTACGACGCGCACTCCTGTTTGTCCGTTCCTCTTTGACATCGCCATTCAAATATCTGATAATACCCTTCAATGAAAACCACGACCATCGAAGAAGAGCGGGAGATCAATAACGATGCCCATGAGCGCATCACGGCGAACCCGGAGAGCGTGAGCGGACTTTCGAGCCGCCAGCGCAGGCGTCTGGTGGCAGTTCTCGTCCGTCGCGAGGAGATCGAGGATCTTGCGTCGACGCAATGGCAGCGCGAAGCGTACGGCATCGAAGCATGGCACCGTGATTTCGTGCGATTGCGCGACGCCCGTGATCATCCTCACTGCACCAAAACCGGACAGAAGCTGCGCCAGCATCTCTGGAACGCAATCCCCAATTCGCGCTTCCGGCGGTTTCAGGAAGCGTTCTGCAAGCCGGGGAATTTCATCGTGCCCGCATTCGACATCGACAACAAGAATCGCGTGACGTTCCGCGGCAACCCGGACTTCGGCACGATGTCGCTGCAGCCATGCCTGGTGAGCGCGGACTGCATTTCGGAAAAACTGGCTAAAGATCTCCAGCTGGCTTCATTTTCCGACAACACCGGCAAGCCGTTCGACCGGCTGAAGAAAAAGGCCGACCCGCGCGTGATCAACGGTCTCAAAAAAATCTGGGAATCCCTGATGCCGCTGCAATCGGGCGCACACCGGATACTGTCGATCCAGCCGCCGGATTTGCCCGCGCGGCAAACGTACCCGGATCCCGCCGTGCCCGACCCGTCGATTGTGGGGAGGATCATCTACACGCGCGAAGCGGAGAATGGAAAAGAGCAGGCGGGGAATCCCGATCTGTTCCGACAGCAGACGGTGATGTTCTTCAGAGATGCCGATTCCGCCTATCGCAAAACGATCCATGAAAAACAGGAGTACTCGCACGAAATCCAGAAGATCGCCGGCCTATGCACCGCGACGCAGGACCTGAATCTCCGGTTGGATCGAGAATGGAAACACGCCACGCCAGCAGGAAGGCAACAATTGACTCAGGAGGCGACTGACCTGACCTCCCACTGCATCCACGAGCTGCGCGGTGTGGAGAACGTGTTCAAGGTTCAGGCGAGGGAATACATGACGAAAATCGCTGTACGTTTTGAGGCATCGCAGAAGCCGAACATGTCCCCACTTCTTTCTGAAATGAATGCAGCACGTACTCGTTTCCAGAGACGATATGATGACATGTACAGGAAAGGGGGGTACAACCAGCAGGATCACGCCGTGTTAGAGAAGCATATCGCGAGCCATAAAAGCAGGATGCTCGCGTACCGGAAGAATGTGCAGGATAACTTCGGAAAGCTCTACGGGTTCGCGGAGAACACGAACGGCTCCGGCACGACACCAGATGCAGACACGCTGCTTCTGCAGATGAACATCGATCCGCAGGGGCTGCGTACATTGGACCTCCAGCCGTTCACGGTATACGTGCGCCGTTTCGATGAAAAATATGACCGATTCTCGGCCGCTGTACGACGGAGAGAATTTCTGCAGGCAAAAAGGATTCTCGTCCAGATGCACGTCATTGGAAAATTCCAGGGGGTGCGGTCGTGCTTTGAGACAATGAAGGAACAGATGACATACAGTGATCGCGTACCGGTCTCAAGAATCCGCGACTTCGTGCACGATATGCGCGAGTACTTCGAAACGTACCAGGTATGCCCGGATGTGATCGTGGAGGAATACCGTGTGCCATTCGAGAACATGAAGCGTGCATTGCTGGCGATTGAACAGGCGCTGACCCGCTACGCGAATCAGGATATCGACGTCGGCAGCCGCACTCACCTGTACCGCATGCTGAAAGAATACATCGAGGCGTTCGATATCGAGTACATTGTGGAACGTTTGCCGTGAGCGGGAAGGATGGCGCCGCCATGAACCCGAACGAGCACTTCGTCTCGGCGGTTTGCTATCGCAAACACACCTCGCTCAGCACAAGCTCCGCGAGTGAGTGGTTCATGGCTCCCCCGACAGGCTGCTCTCCGGACTCCACGCGCTCTTTGCCTTTCTCAAAGACATAAAACCGACCCCCATGACCCGTAGTATGTACCGCGAAACTGTGCTAGAATAGGGAGAAGAACACCATCAATACAAACATGGTACCCCTGCCCAACATCGTGAAGCGTCCACCGTGCGTCATGGTCGTAGCGGTGCTCACTCTCATCATAGGAGTGGGCATTGCGATCTTCACTGTGGTGAACGCACAGACCGATGCCTCTGTGACCCCGCTCACACCGGGTTATGGGGGACCGAATTATGATCAACCTTTGTGGACCATTACGCATGACAAAGCGATCATTCCTGTTTCATTCACGAGTTATAATTGTACGAGTGCCGCACTCGTCCTGGAGTATGCGACGTGGGCAGACTATACGAAAGTCGATTGGCAAACAGGCGCCACTGGTAAATACACCGGCTTTATACCTGCATCCGCCCCGGATCTGTCACAAAAAGTGACCATCACCATTCCGAGTCTGAACCCATCCACCTCGTATATCTTTCGCGTCGGCGCAAAGTGCACCTCCTCATCGCCGATGGGTTCATTAGCGTACACGACGAGTGCTAATCAATTTGCAACACCCGCTGTTCCACCTCCGCCAAGTATTACATTTTCGGGCCGCGCGACTTTCCAAAGTGGAGATGCCGGTGGATCTATTGGGAATAATGCACTCATCGCGCAGAAGGTGATCAACCTGCAGAATACGGGAAGTAACCCTGATACATTCCGGACAACGTTGCCCGTGAACCCGGAAACGCGTTGCGGTCTCAATGGACCGAACGGTTCCTATCCAGCAAATACGCTCCCCAATACACTCCCGACGACGCTCGATATCCCGCTTGCTGTCAATGGGACGACATACATTGTGGCGGTGTGTGTGACGAATGGGCTTCCCGCTGGTCCATTCACCTGGAGCTTCAAGACGGTTTCCGTCGGTGCTTTGCAAGCGAATCGATCCGATGTCAATCCGGTGATTGCCGAAGTACAGGATACGGTGAATGTGACCGTACCCATTGTCTGCGGTGATTCTGACGGTGGAATCAATGCAAGTGTAAAAGGAATAGCCACTGGCACCTATGCCGGCGCTCGTTCTGATTACATTGCCATTTATGGCCAAGAACCGAATCCGAACTCGCCAAAAGTAACCACGGACAAATTCTCTACCTTCATAGACCACTGCTCATGGGATGTCAGTCAGCTCAATGAAGGGTACTGTGATGGGAATGGGAGACTCCAGGCTATCGGCATTCGGTGTCCGAATGGATGTAGCAATGGCGTCTGCACTGCATCGCCGTCATCGGTGTCATCTCTTTCTTCATCCTCCCCGCTCTCTTCCCGTTCCGCCTCCGCAAGTACGCTTTCCACATCGTCTCTATCGACATCGACCACATCAGCGGGACAGATCACCACTCCAGTCTCTTCCAACATGCCGGTACTGTCGGTCACGACACCGTCGCCAACATCGCCGTACTACAACGCGGCACCCCGGACGTCTTCGCCAGCGCTCCTGCCCGCGTTGAACGTCTCGCAGTCGATTCCTGCGGTTTCCGGAGCGATCAGCACTCCGCAGGCTGCCACACAGCCGCTGCGGTCGAGCCAGATCCGCGTGTTGCAGTATCAGAGAAAATTGATGCTGCGGGAGCTCTTTGTGTTTGAACGGTACTTCCGGCGCATACGGGAGAGCGGCATCCTGGCGCAGGTGCGTGATTTTATCGAGAAGATCACCGGCTTCAACCCCTCCGATACGACCTCGTTCGATACGATTTCGGATTTCCAGGACGAGCTCGACGCGCTCTATGTGCGCAAGGCGAGCAAGCTGCTGTCCGGCAGCGGCTCGCTCAGAGGAGGATCGCCAGAAGCCACCAGCGGAGCATTGAGGAGTGCCATGTCGGTAGCCAGCGACGCATGGAGGGCTGCCCCGGTGCAACCGCAGGAAGCTTCCCATGCAGCAGCCGAATCGTCGTCATCCTCCTCGGTCGAACCGGTCTTCAACGGGGATGCGATCTCGGAGAAGGAGCTCACGACCATAAGAGATCTCGTCACTCAATACCAATCGAAGAACAGCAAACTGAGCGTGGATCGTACCGTGACGACACAGGTCAGTCTCGTCCGGGATCTGCTGGTCAGCCTGGAGAATTCCCAGAAAGACGGCTTCGACAAGCTGCGAAAGGATAACTATCCCGATGCCTACATCGCGAAACAGACCAAGAATCTGCGCACGCAATTGCCGGATGTTCAACTGAAGAAGCTCATCGAGATCCTCGATAGCATGGGCAAGCCGATGCGGTAGGCGGAGCGACCTCTATCATGGAATTTTCACACATTGCAGCCGCAGTGCATGCATCGTTTCTGCATGTTGCAACTGCGGCATTCCGGGACATGGCTCCGCAAGATGGTTGTTTTTTAGATCTGCAGAAGAAACATGAGGCTCACGTGGCGCCCTGTCTCTCCGTCGGCAGCCGTGCGTCTGTGCCAGGGGGGTAGCAGAGCTGCGGACCACCCGGGAACAGGCGCGTGTCGAGAAGCGCGCGAAACTCGTGCTTCCCCTCCCGCGTTGATGTCTGCCATACGTCTCGGAACGCTTTCTGGGCGCTCAACCCCGAAAACCAGGTACGGAGAGACCGCGCAGTGTCGGGCGTGAGGCGGTCAACCCAGCACGTATGATTCCGCATATAGTCGAAGGCATGAAACGCGTAGGAAAGGGCGACTCGGCTCCGCCACCCGCCCGCCCCGCGAAGATTGCCGCGAGCTGCATGTGCGGATCGACGCCATTCTGGCGAATCCGCACCGCCACCACCCAGACCGCAAACAGGCTGACACCCGTCAACGCGACCATCATGATCCAGAGCGCTCTACCTGGCATGCTCCCCCGTATATACCAAACCCAGTGGCTCCTTCTGGAACTGACGTTCAAGGAAGAGGAGTGGGCCTCGTACAAAGTTCACTCCGGAAAGGCCGGAATGTAGGGTGCTCCCCGTTTCTTGCAATCCTTCTGCGCTTCCTTTGTAAATTCAATCATTGCAGAAAGAGCGTTGAACTTGCTCTCCGCCGAAGCATATTTCATTTGTCGGAGATGCTCTCTGTCGAAACCGGATGTTCGCGATGCCCTGTGCTTCATAAGCCTTTCAATTCTAGAAGAGCGACAACAGCTGGTACATCTTTTTCCCGGTTGGATTTTTGCTTCATAGAAATCAGATCATCAATAGAAACGACGGGGATCGGCAGTCCCCAGGCCTCCGCGATCATTTTGTGAGATGAGAATTTATCGAATTCGATCGATTCGCCGACGAGGACATCAATATTGAACTGAGGTTCTTTGGCATGGATAAACGAGTACGCAATGAGGCCCTTTTCCTTCATCAACGTGCGAACTCTGTTTTCATCCCCGAGTTCCTGAATCGCTATAGGAAGGCGCTGTTGGTATCCCATCCTTGCCATAATCTCCGCCATGAGCACGAGATTTTTGTGATCCAAAGCAAGCAGAATATCAATATCATTCGTAAAGCGGGGATAACCGTGCAAATTGACAGCAACACCGCCAACAATGAGGTATTGCAACTTCTTCCTATGGAATTCGCGCAGTATGGATTGATAATCGGCCACTGACCCATGGTACGTCATGCTTCTCCATGTGAGAAGATTGATCGAACAGCCCCCCATTCGCTTCGCTCAGGGCCTCGGAGGAAGCGCAAGAATTCTGGCAGCGTTCTTGTGAGTTCAAATATTCTGGCTCCCCCGGTAGGATTCGAACCTACGACCGTCTCGTTAACAGCGAGCTGCTCTACCACTGAGCTACAGGGGAAGGAG
>CAYJTW010000008.1:6005-23760 GCA_964373225.1 uncultured Candidatus Peribacteria bacterium | reverse complement strand
GTTCCGTTCCACCCGCCCGTTCGTCCTGCGCTCTGTCCGCTATCCCGATGGCACGATCACGTCGCTCGAAGACTGGATTCTCCCGGGCGAGTCGCACGCGTTCACGCCGTCGGTGGAAGGGGAGTATGTGTTTACGGTGGGGTCACTGCAGGGACGAACCAGAGAACTACGCATGAGCGTTGTACGTTGTCAGTAGTTCAGATCGTCAAGAAGCCAAAATCCGAGAATGCAAAGACCTTCCGGATAGGGCTGTTTTCTGCTATAATCATGAGATTCATTGAACCTAAAAAACAGACATGGTCACCTTCCTCCGCCTCCTCATCTGGCCCATTGCACTGCTGACGATTGAGATCGTCAGCCGTTTCCTTGGCTCTGATTTCCTCGCGTGGGTCTGGCACTGGTACATCCAGCATCCGCTGTGGAATCTGCTGCTGCTGTGGCTGTACTGGGAGATCTGGAAACTCGTCGTGTTCGACATGCGCTTCTACTACGCGTGGTGGAAATCGAAATCGCTCGTGTCCATGAAGGTTCTGCTCCCCCGCAGCGACAGCAAGATCGACCAGGAGAAGCGGACGGAGAAGGATTTCAAGGAAAAAGTGGCCGTCATGGAGCAGCTCTACCGTGCGCTGTGGGAGGTCAAGAGCCTGAGCTTCTGGCAGCTCATCCACTTCTGGATCTTCCGGTACGCGACGATGTGCTTCGAGATGTACGTGGAGAAGGGCGAACTTGCATTCTATATCATCACCCAGCCGAGTCTCATCTCGATCATCGAGAAGCAGATCACGTCGTTTTACTCCGATGCCGAGGTGACGCTCCAGAAAACGCCCGAGATCTGGACAAAGGGAGGCAAGCTCATCGGCTACAATATGCGGACGCGCAAGCCCTACATGTTCCCGATCCGTTTCTACGACGAGATGCAGGACGATCCGCTCAATGATATCGCAAACGTGCTCAGCAAGCTTGAGTCCGAGGAGAGCGCGTGCATTCAGCTCATCATCACCCCGGTTTTCAGCGATACGTGGAGTGCCAGAGTCAAGAGGTACGCCAGCATGAAGTTCAAGGGCAAGAATGATAATTGGGTGGGCCGCATTCCGATCCTCTCCACGTTGATACGTGTGGTGGGTGGCGTTGCCACGGGAACCCAGGGTGAAACGTTTGCGCCGGGAGCCTCCAGCGGCGATTCCTTCGTGCGGATGATCCAGCCGGAGGAAGAGCTCTACAAGCGCATGGGGCAAAAAGCCGGCATGAGCGGCTTCCATGCCACGATTCGCGTCCTGGCATCTGCAAAAACATGGGCGAGGGCCGATGATATTGCGAGCAACATGCAGGTGGCGTTTAACGTCTTCAAAGATTCGTACGGCAACTGGTTCCAGAATCACCGGATGTTCGTCGACTTCTTCCCGCTCGTCCTCAATGCGCCCATCATCCATTGGCTCTGGAAGAACCGGATCAACGGATTCATGCATCGCAGAAATTTGCTGGTCGAAAAAGAACTTGCCGGCATCTACCACTTTCCCGACAGCCGCTACAACAAAGTGCCGATCATCCAGTGGATCAGCTACAAGGTTCTGCCGCCGCCGCCGAACGCGCCCCAGGAGGGAATCCTGATCGGCATCAATCGCCACCGCGCGGTGGAGCACCCCATCCACTTCCTGCGCGGCGACCGCACGCGTCACCAGTACATCATCGGAAAATCCGGCTGTGGAAAATCGGCACTGCTCAGCTGGCAGTCGCGCCAGGATGTGGCCAATAGCGAAGGACTCTGCATCGTCGATCCGCACGGGGATCTGATCGAAGACGCCCTCGCGCATATTCCGAAAGAACGTGCGAAGGACATCGTCGTCTTCGACCCCTCCGATATCGAGCGTCCGATGGGGCTCAACTTGCTCGAAGCCAAGACGCCGGAAGAGAAGGACCGCGCCTCGCTCGATGCGATGGAGATCTTCATCAAACTCTTCGGTAACGAAATCTTCGGTCCGCGCATCCAGCACTACTTCCGCAACGGCTGCCTCACGCTGATGGACGACGAGGAGGAAGGCGCCACGCTCATTGACGTGCCGCGTCTGTACGTGGATGACGAATTCCAGCGGTACAAGGTCAGCAAGTGCAAAAACGTCGTGGTGCGCAGCTTCTGGGAGCACGAAATCGCCAAGACCGGCGCGCGCGAAAAAGAGGAAATGATCCCGTACTTCTCGGCCAAATTCGGCCCCTTCGTGACCAACGCCACGATGCGCAATATCATCGGGCAGCCGAAGAGCGCATTCAACATCCGCGAGATCATGGATAACGGCAAAGTGCTCCTGGTCAACCTCAGCAAAGGAAAAATCGGCGACGTCAACGCGCAGCTCCTCGGTCTGATCTTCGTCAACAAGGTCAACATGGCCGCGCTCTCCCGCGCCGATACGCCGCAAAAAGACCGTCGCCGTTTTTACCTCTACGTCGATGAATTCCAGAACTTCATCACCGATGCGTTCGCCACCATCCTCTCCGAGGCCCGCAAATACGAACTCGCGCTCATCATGGCCCACCAGTACATCGGGCAGCTTGTGGGCAAGACGGCCGCGTACGATCAGGCGAGCACCAAAATGCGCGACGCCGTCTTCGGTAACGTCGGCACCATCATGAGCTTCAAGATCGGCGCCGAAGACGCCGAATACATGGCGAAAGAAATGGCGCCGGTGCTGAGCGAGCAGGATGTGATCGGCATCCCCAACTTTCACTGCTACGTAAAGCTCAACATCAACAACACCACGTCCCGCCCCTTCAGCATGGCGACCCTCTACGACGAATCGCAGCGCAACGAGAAGCTCGCGGCGCTCATCAAGGAATACAGCCGCATGAAGTACGGCCGCAAGCGCGTGTTCGTGGATCAGGAGATCGAGGACCGCATCGGCATTGTCCGTAATCCTGCCGCCCCCGCCGCGCAAACCCCTCCGCCGCCGCCGCTCGACGCGGGACTCTCGATGCCGCAGACGGCGTAAATTTACCCCGGCAAAAACTGTCCGGGTTTCAGTGCATCGCGGACGTAGTTGGGGAGAGGTTCTCCATCGACCCGCAGGAGCCATGGGGGCTCTCCCCCGTTCGGCTGGTAGTCGTGGGTCGAACGCGACGGCAATCCCATGTTTTTCGCCCATTCGTTGCGGATCTTCAGCAGGTCATTGCGATGAATGGCATCAGGAGCGGCGTAGTTCGGATCGCGGATCACGTGATTGATATCCGCATCTCTCCGGTGCATGGGCCATTCGTGTTCGTAGATCAGTCGTTCCATATTGCTGATGACCGCATCGAGGTGGTAGATGGATGGCACATAGCATTGCTGAAGGTCCTCCCGGTTCTGCCAGGAGACGGGAATCGCTGGTACTCCTCCAACTTTGAGGCGGTGAATTTCAATGGGATTGAGCAGTTGCTGCGGAGCAGTCCCGTCGACGGTGTACCCTAATTTTCCGTTGAATGGTGCTCGCTGCTCGCGCACGCTGCAGAGTCCGGCGATCTCATTGCGGATGGAGATGCATGTCTGAAGCGGTACAAGTTCTTCCGGTGCGTACGATGCAGCAGTGACGGCGGCCAGAGTTGCGTCGAAATTTCCGTGGTGTTTCGGAGACTCTCTCGTCCACAGAAGCTGCTCAATGGTACTGGCAATCTGGTCAGTGCGGATCAGGTTGGGCTGGTGATGCTCGAGGAAGATATGCGAATCGGTCAACCGCGGAGCGTGGCTAGTGGTGCTTATCATAGGGAAAAATCATTACATGACGACTGGCACCAGCACAAGAATTCAAACGGTAGATCTCTGTTTGAGCCTTCCCCATGCGACAGAATTCCACAGGTCTCTCGATGGCCCAGCCGGCCAAATAGTGGCTATCAAAAGGCATTTCTCTGTATCCGAAGTGGATTAGGATGCTCACATGCAGAACCGTCTGACGGATTTCTTCGATGAGGACGAACATGCTTCATGTGACAGTGCACTCACGGGTGATGCGGGAAAAGATAGAAAGGTTTCCCGATTGATGGAACGTATTCCGCGTCGCGCGGATATCATCAGTAGCATGCGAGCGCGGGAACATTACGCTCCATCCATGCAGGGACTTTCCCCCTATGAAAAACTCGAAGTGCAGCGGGAACGACGCAGAAAACGTCTCTATCGACGGCTCGCGGAATATGGTCAGCGGCGTGACCGCATGAAGCTCCGCGCGCTGTTGGGCGGTGTGGGAGTTTTCGATCAATAACGGCTATTGCGGCGAAAATTATGTTTGTGGAGAGTTTTGTGTTGACTCCGGCGTGGCAATTCCCAGAATGCTCGCGCTATGGAACAGCGTTTAATCCATCGGTGGTATGGCCGTGACGCCAAACTGTATTTTGACGGCGACTCCGAGGCTGCGGATCGGGGGACATTAACGACATTGGATGCCTGGGAGGATCCGGTCGTTGAACATTGGAGAATTGAAATCGTGAAGATGTTTTTGCGTGAAGCAGAACTACGTGCCGTTTTGGAGGATCTGATGGATGACGAAGAAAAACTGCTTTCCGGAGATCATGAATTCAACGATGTGGAACATGAGGTTAGACTTCTGGAAATTGATCGCCGAGATATCAACAAAAAATTGGATATGTATCGAATAAAACGAGTGCAACTGCACAATGTTATCAAGAGATTTGGCGCAGAGGCATAAATTTCTGCTACTCTTTTGTCATGGTCTCCTTCAAACAAGCCCGGGATATGTTCCGCATGCAGCGCGAGGCGAAGCGCGTAAAAAAAGAGCTGAAGAATATTCATGTGGAAGCCGAAGCGCATGCCTCGACTACGCTCGGCACAGGGTCAGTCAAAGTGATCGTGTCGGCCGATCAGGAGATTGTCTCTATTGAAATCAGTCCGGACATTCCCTACGACCAGATCGGCGGTCTCCTCAAAGACGCGCTCAACCGCGCGATGAAGAAAGTGCAGGTGATCTCGGCCGAAAAAATGCAGGGGGTGATGGGGGAGATGGGGCTGCCGACGGGGCAATAAGAGTAATAGAATATTAGAGTAATAGGGTCCGTTACTTTTCGCTGTCCCAATATTCTATTATTCGAATATTCTAATATTCCATTATTCTCTCACTATGAAAAAACTTCTTCTTACGATTGGGATTATCTGCGTGGCAGGCATCGTCTGGTACCAATTCTCCCTGCGTCCGCTGGATTCCTCCGATACCACCCGCCGTCCGGTCGAGATCCGTCAAGGCCTCTCCGTCCGGGACATCGGCGCTCTTCTCGAGCAGAAGGGGATCATCCGGTCACCGCTGGCATTCAGTCTGTACGCGCGGATCCATGGCTCGCAGAGCGCGCTGCAGGCTGGGGACTTCGACCTGCAGCCGTCGATGAGCGTACCGCAGATTATGCAGTCGCTGCGGAAGGGGTACTCGGAAGAAGTGAGCGTAACGATCCCCGAGGGGTTCACCGTCAAGGACATTGATGCGCTTCTCACCAAGAAGGGTCTCATCAAAGAGGGAGACTTCATGACCTGTGCGCAGACGTGCGATCTCTCCGGGTATGAGTTCTTGCCCACCGGAGCGGCGCTCGCCAGGAGGGGGGGGCGGGTCGAAGGCTATCTGTTCCCCGATACGTATTCGGTCTTCCGTCAGAAGTTCCGTGCCGGGGACTTCCTGAAGCGGTTACTGGAGACCTTCCGCAAACGCGTTGTCACCGGCCTCGCCCCGGATTTTGCCGCATCCAAGCATACGCTCCATCAGATCGTCACGATGGCGTCATTGATTGAGGAGGAGACGAAGACTGCAGATGAGCGTCCCGTGGTCGCGGGAATTCTCTGGAAGCGATTCGAGGCTAAGCAGGGTCTCGGCGTCGACGCGACGATCCGGTACATTCTCGACAAGCCGACGGAGGCGATCACGGAGAAAGATCTCGCTGTCGACTCTCCGTACAACCTCCGCAAATACCGCGGTCTTCCGCCGGGACCGATTGCAAATGCCGGGCTCGCGAGCATCACCGCTGCGCTGCATCCCATTGATTCGAAATACTGGTATTATCTTCACGGAAAAGACGGCGTGATTCACTACGCTGAAACGAATGATGAACATAATCGGAATAAGGAATTATTTTTACGTTGAATATTCGACTCATATTTTCCTGCTCTCCAGATATGCCTGGACGATATCTTTTTCCCCATCGACAATCGCCCGGAGAACCTCATCCGGAATATCCATCTTCACAATATCCGGCGCCGTCAGCACATCGCCGATTTCCTGCGGTGTCATTTCGTGGGCGCTTTTTTGCATAGCGGGGGTATGGTATTGCCTGGAGAACAGCGTTGTCAAAAAAGGGAGGACATGGTATACTGTTTTGATCTCCCCGAAGCCAAATTCTAAGATTCATCTATGGCCCACAACCACAAGCTCAAAATCGGCGTCATGGGCTCGGCCTCCGGGCCGCAGACCGAAAACGTTCACGCGCGGGAGATGGCGAGGGCGCTGGGGCGCGAGATCGGCAAGCGGGGATACATCTTCATCAATGGCGCGTGCCCGGGGCTGCCCAACGACGCGCTGATGGGCGCCAAGGAGACGCACACGTTCACGTTCGGCATCTCGCCGGCATTTTCCGAGTACGAGCACATCAATGGGTACATGAGCCCCCACAGTCACGACATGATCATCTACACCGGCATGGGATTCATGGAGCGTGACATCATCAACATCCGCTCCTCCGATGGCGTCGTGATCGTGGGCGGCGGCATCGGCTCGCTCAACGAATTCACGATCGCCTACGACGAAGGCCGGCCGATGGGCATCCTCACCAACACCGGGGGGATCAGCAGTCACATCGAGCACATTGTCATTGAGCTCTGCCAGCGCAAGATGCCGGCGAACCTCGTCATGGACGATGATCCGGTTGCACTGCTCGACAAGCTCGAACTCGTCATCAAGGCGTTCCCGCTGCCCGTCAGGGAAGATGGGCGCGTCAAAGATATGAGGCATGGACGCGGCTAGCTCTTCGTCACCCATCTCACGGGCACTCCCTGCAAATCAAACCTCTCCCGCAGTCTGTTCTCAAGGTATCGCAGTTGACTCGGCTGGATCGCTTTGGGATTGCGAACGAAGAGGACGAAGGTCGGTGGGGGATCTTTGGCCTGCGTCGCGTGCTTACAGCTCTTGAGCGACGTCATCGGGTGGCCGTGGACGGCATCGCGGATGAAGGCGATCAGTTCACGGGGGACGATCCGGCGCTGCATGTTGCGCTGCACCATCAGCGCGAGCGCAAAGAGCTTCGGCAGATTCTCGCGGGTGGCTGCGGATGCCGGCAGGATCGGGGCGTAGCGGCAGAAGGGGAATGCGCGCTCCACATCGAGCATCTTTGCCGTTCTGTCCTCACCCTTTTTGAGGTCGATCTTATTCACCAGAATGATCAGGCCCTTCCCGCGTTCGATCACCGTCCCGGCGATTTTCTTGTCCTGGTTACTCACGTCCTCCTCGCCGGCATCGATGAGGAGTACGCAAACATCGGCATCCTCGATCGCCTGGATCGTCCGCAGGACCGAGAGCCCCTCCAGCGGAGACGCCGACGTCTCCGCTCTTTCGATCCGCGCTTTTCTGCGGAGTCCGGCGGTATCCACAAAAATGAAGTCCTGCCCGTCATGGCGGATCATCGTATCGGTCGCGTCGCGCGTCGTGCCCGGAATCTCCGAAACGAGCTTGGGCGAGGTCTTGCGCTGCGGATCGCTCATGAGCGCGTTGATCAGCGAGCTCTTGCCCACGTTCGGGCGGCCGATGATCGCGATGCGGGGACAAACATCATCGTGTGATTCCCGTGGTAGGGGCGGTTCGCGAACCGCCCCTACGTCAGGTTTTCCGAAATGCAATTTTTTCAGGTGTTTCACCGTCATCGCGTGTAATTCATCCGTTCCCCGGTTATGCGCCGCACTCGTCGTGATGATCTCGTCCGCGATGCCCAGATCATGGAACGCATGCTCCGCCGCTTCCGCCGCGCCCTCCGTATCGCACTTCGTGATCACGAGAATCACCGGCACGTGGCGGCGGCGGTTCTTGCGCAGCATCGTGACGATCTGGTGATCGCTCTTCGTGAGCTCGCTGCGGCCGTCCACCGTGAAGAGGATCAGGTCCGCGGCTGCCAACGCGAGCGCCGATTGTGCGTGGACATCCTTCTCAAAGTCTTTGTCTTGGGTCCCCCCTCCCATGCCTCCCGTATCCATCAGCAGGTAATCAAGATCCGGGCTCTCCACCTTCCGGATGATGTGATCGCGGGTCGTGCCCGCCACCGGACTCTCGATCGCAACACGCCTGCCGATGAGCCTGTTGAAGAGCGTTGACTTGCCGGTATTGGGCCGGCCGATGACGGCAACGAGAGGGAGTTTGGCCATTGGGCGCGCAGTCTAGCACAGTGCTGCGGCATATCCTTGTCTCCTCTCAGGGGTTTACGCGTGGAATATTGTGCTGAAACACGTCGATGGTAAAAACGTCGTGTCGGAAATCCTGCAATAAATCATTGAGCATGCCATGTGCCATTGACCGGTCTTCGACGCCGCTTTCCCAGGCACCGAGTTGCACCGACGTTTCCTTGATCTCCAGATGGTTCTTATCGACGGGTACGGCCTGTTCTCCAATGCGCTCATTGAAGATCGCCTTGGGTGACGGCTGGGTCGCGTGATCGGTCGTTTTTTGTGTGTAAAAACCCGCAATCGGAAGTGCCTCCGCCACCGCGATTCTCGTCCTGGTCTGCTGGACGAAAAGCTTGAAGAGCGCTTTGGAGTCGATTCCGTCTTTCAGGCCCATCCGGGAAGACGCGAAATTGGCGAGCATCTGCATCAGCTCTCCCGGTGCGTTGAGTTTTCCTATCTCACTCCACTGCGCATCACGAAAATTGAGCACTTCCGGGAAAATTTTTCTGGTTGTGGGATTGATTCTCGTCGTCGTATCGGTTGCTCCAGCGTACTGCAGAAAATTTTCCGTGGTCTCCGCTTGTTTGGCGAGAATGTAGAGAATCCGCAGAATGCATTTCTGTTCCCAAATATGGCACGGCCTCGCTGGCAAATCATTCCAGAGCGTGCGAAAATTTTGGACGTACGCGGGTGCGACCCGGTCATCGTCCGGACTCTCCAGGCCCTGGAAAGCCGTCTTGAACTTTCCTTCAATCGTTCCCCGTACTCCGTCAAAATATTGTCCCGCGGATTGTGGATCTCTTCTTCTCACGTCAAGATAAACCTGCGACAGCGTTGGTGTGATGCTTTTGATGGCGGATAAAATGGACATAGAGTAATGGCACGGCATGGTAGGACAGCGGTTGCCGGATGCAAGCCGATGCGCAGCGAATGTCCGATTCTTGTGATCCCTGAGCGATCCGGTATAGTTTTTGCGATCATGAATGACTACGACCCCTCCGCCGTAGAACCCAAATGGCAGAAGCGCTGGGAGGAAGCGCGGGCGTATAACGTCGATTTGAAAACTGGGAAGAATCCGTACTACTCGCTCGTGATGTTCCCGTACCCAAGCGGCGATAAGTTGCACGTCGGGCACTGGTACAACTTCGCGCCCGCGGATAGCTGGTCGCGGTACATGCGGATGCACGGGAAGACCGTCTTCGCACCGATGGGTTTTGACGCGTTCGGACTCCCGGCCGAAAACTACGCGATCAAGACCGGCACACCTCCGGCGAAGTCGACCGCGGAGAACGTCAAAACGATGATCAAGCAGCTCAAGCGCATCGGCACGATGTACGACTGGGAGAAGATGGTGAACACCAGCGACCCCGCCTACTACAAATGGACGCAGTGGCTCTTCCTGCAGATGTTCAAGAACAAGATCGCCTACAAAAAACTCGGCAACGTGAACTTCTGCCCAAGCTGCCAGACGGTCCTGGCGAACGAGCAGGTGTGGGAAGGCAAATGCGAGCGGTGCGGCACAGAGGTCGTGCAGAAACCACTGGAGCAGTGGTACTGGAAGATCACGAACTACGCGCAGAAGCTTCTGGATAATCTCGACGGGCTCGATTGGCCGGAGAAAACGAAGATCATGCAGCGTAACTGGATTGGGAGGAGCGAGGGCGCAGAAATCAGTTTTGCTATCGAAGGACACGATGAGAAAATTACAGTGTTTACGACGCGTCAGGACACGCTCTTTGGCGCGACGTTCATTGTTCTCGCTCCAGAGCATCCGCTTGTGGACAAAATCACACCGAAGAGTCATCAGGGTGCCGTGCGTGTGTATAAGGAACAGGCTCGGAAGAAGACGCAATTGCAGCGCGAGTCAGAAAAAATAAAAACCGGCGAACCGGCGGGTGCTTTTGCTATTAATCCGGCGACCAATGAAAAAATTCCCATTTGGATAGCAGATTATGTTTTAGTGAGTTACGGCACGGGAGCCGTGATGGGTGTGCCAGGACATGATGAAAGGGATTTTGATTTTGCGGAAAAAAGAGAAGATCAGGGCCTGAGAATTCAATGTGTCATAGAGCCAACAAAAAATTTAGCCAACTGGCACTTATCTGTGCATCCATTGTTCTTGCCTATAATGAGAGCTGGGGACGATTATGAAAAAGTTCAGAAGACAGCTAACGATGTCGATTTTGACTTAATTCTTGAGGGAAAAAAATGTTGGAAAGGTGAGGGGAAAATAGTCAATTCCGGTTTCTTGGATGGATTGGAAGTGCCTGAGGCAAAGAAGAAAATGATCGCCTGGCTGGAGAAAGAAGGCCGGGGCAGGGGAGTGATCACCTACCGCCTCCGCGACTGGCTCCTCAGTCGTCAGCGCTACTGGGGCGCGCCGATCCCGATCGTCTACGATCCTGCCGGCAATCCGCATCCCGTTCCCGAGGAGCATCTTCCGTGGCTGCTGCCCACCGACGTCGAGTTCAAGCCGACCGGCAAGTCGCCGCTGACCGAGTCCAAAGAATTCATCGAGCGGACGGAGAAGATTTTCGGCAAAGGCTGGCGACCGGAATTCGACACGATGGATACGTTCGTCTGCTCAAGCTTCTACTACCTTCGTTATTTGATGGAAGGGGATCCGAAGACGTTCGTCGACAAGACTCTGGAGAAAAACTGGCTGCCGGTCGATATGTACATCGGTGGCCCCGAGCACGCGTGCATGCACTTGATCTATGCGCGATTCGTGATGATGGCCTTGAAGGATTTCGGCTTCGTAACGCACGAAGAACCGTTCCAAAAATTAGTTCATCAAGGACTGATCACCAACAAAGGTGCCAAGATGAGCAAGAGCAAAGGCAACGTGGTGAGTCCGGATAGTTTCGTCGAGCGCCACGGCAGCGATGCCTTCCGCATGTACCTGATGTTCATGGGGCCGTTCACCGACGGCGGGGACTGGAGCGATACGGGCATCAAGGGAACGGATAGATTTGTCCAACGCGTCTGGAAAATATTCGGAACACCAGCGCAGGCATTCTTGCCTGCGAACGGCACCGGAGGTGCCGATGAACCGAGGGACGTGTGCGTCGAATTACATCGCGCGATCAAGAAGGTCACTGAATCCATGGACAAGATGCACTTCAACACGGCGATCAGCGGCCTGATGGAATTCCTGAACGCGGTCGAAGGAAAATCATTCTCGAACGAATCAGCGAAGATCTTCACAAGACTGCTCGCGCCGCTGGCGCCGCACCTCGCCGAGGAGTTATGGGAGACTTTACATATAGACGTGCAAGGCGAGCCTCGGCGTAGTCTCGGCGGAGCGAAAGCGGAGCCGGACGAAGCCGGGTTCGTCATTGACCAGCCCTGGCCGACGTATGATCCCAAGCTTCTCGTCACCGACACGATGATCATCGCCGTGCAGGTGAATGGGAAGCTGCGCGGGCAGGTCGAGGTGAGTTCAACGGCGACCGAGAAGGAAATTCTCGCGGCCGCGAAAGCGGATGAGAATGTGCAGCGGTTCTTGGAGGGGAAAGAGCCGAAAAAAGAAATCTATGTTAAAGGGAAGTTGGTGAGCCTGGTTTTGTAACGGATACAGGAAAATACTTGATGTCTGTTGGGGAAATGGCAAGATGTCTGCCTGTGTCAGGCATCGAAGCGAAAGTCTTATCGGCGGTGAGATCCTCTGTATCCACGCAGAGAGCAAAAAGTATCACGTTACACACTCGGCTCTGGACAGAAGCATTGATCGATTCAAACGAGTATCACGGCATTATCCATGATCTGGGCACGGAAATAGACTTTTCACTGTCGCCTGATGAAGCGGCAAGCCTCTACCAAGAGAATCCGATGGTATCCGATCTTGTAGCGCTTGTTACTTCCAAAGTTCGGGCATTGCAGCCGGCAGATTGAACTGCCTCTAAAAGCCGAAGAAGGAGATTTATGTGAAGGGGAAGTTGGTGAGTTTGGTGGTTTGAACTTAGCAAAGAATCCAGAGATCGTTTTCAACGCGACGTGCAAGCCCCTTCTCTTGGAGGCGATTCAGACACCCTGCGACTGATCCGATGTTGTAGCCGGTTTCAATTTCCAATTCTGTCTCGCGCATCAGAGATGCCGGTTTTGCGAGGAGCGTCAAGTAGACTGCCCAATCGCAACGGGTTTCGAGATGTGTTCGTGCCATGGCTTGTGCCAATAATGAGTCACTGAATTCCAGGGATTTATTCCCCACACCGAACGTCCTTTTCAGTAATGTTTTTAATTTTTCAGGGGTGGTCGGAGTTTCATAGTTCGGGCCCACCTGAGGAGTGGTAGGGGCGGAAAACTTCCGTGGTTTCTCTGTCGGAGGTGGAGACTCATTCTTGGCTGAAGGCTTTGGCTTTGTCAGTTCTTCGTGCCGACGAGTGGCAACATGCATCAACGAAAAAATCCTTGTTCGCGCCTCGCTAAATTCTGCATCTAGCTCATTAGCTAGCTCATTGGCTGCTTTTACATTAAGTGGTTGCTCGTCGCACAATTCTTCAAATTTCCTCACCCGTTCTGCAATGCCGTTACTATCAATTCGTGTTTTTCCCATAGCGGTAGATAGTATAGGCCATCGCGTTGATGTCAAGAAACTTCCGGTTCCTTGTCTTTGTCCGGCAAATCTGTTGACTGGTTAGCAGGCTTGTACGTTCCATCATTCACCCATTTCCTGAGGTTATCGTAGTAAACGAAAATTGCATTGAATTCAGGATCGGAATCCATCAGGCGCTGCATGAAAACTTTATTGAAAGCACATTGTTGCTGTCGATTGGTCATGGAATCTGACATTTCCATCAGTACTGCTTTGCTCGGATCATTCTTCCGTAGATCTGCCAAAAATACTCTCACATCCCGATCGCGGCGGATCTTGAGAGTCCGCAGATGTTGTCTCTTGGGAAGTTGCTCCGGGTGATCCGCTGGCAGGTTGCACGCAGTAGTATCCACAATCGCTTCCTGAACCTTCGGATCCTGAGCTTGATCACCCAAATTCTTTTCTAATTGGGACATGTACAATTCAGACATAGAGCCCGACGATGATACACTTTTGACATTAAATGTCAATTGTTGCATAGTTTTCTTTCATGACTCACCCCTTCGACCGCTACTCGGCCTTCACCGACCTCGCCGCTCTCAATGCAGCGAGTGTCAAGCCCCTGCGCAAATCTCTGCGGGTGAACACGCTCAAAACCTCGGTCGAGACGTTCAAGAAGGCGGCGCAGAAGAGAAGATGGGTCCTGAGTCCGGTTCCGTGGTGCCCCGAGGCGTTCTTCGTTGACCGCGAAAACCGATCGGTCGCGCTGGGGAAAGATCTCCTGCATTTGCTCGGTCATGTGTACATGCAGGAAGCAGCCAGCATGCTCCCTGCGGCGCTGCTCGATCCGCACCACGGTGAAGTCATCCTGGACATGAGCGCGGCGCCCGGGAGCAAGACGACGCAGATGGGAGCCGCCATGAACAATCGAGGTGTCATCATTTGCAATGATGTTCAGGAGAAGCGGCTCTGGACGCTCAAGAGCTCACTTCATCGCTGCGGAGTGATCAATAACATCGTCACCAAAAAAGTCGGGCAGTGGTTTGGCAAGCACATGACGGAGCGCTTCGACCGCGTGCTCTGCGATGCGCCATGCACGGCACAAGGAACATCCCGGAAAGATTCCGATGCGCTCAAGTACTGTTCGCTGGAGAACATTGGAAAAATGGCGCGTCTCCAGCGCGAACTCCTCGAGTCCTCGGTCCACGCATGCAAAGTCGGGGGGAGAATTGTGTACTCAACGTGCACGCTGACGCCGGAAGAAAATGAGGAGGTGGTCATGTCCATCCTGAAGAAATTTCCGGGGCAGGTGGAGGTTGTTGATCCTCGGATCGAATGCAGAATGCAGAGTGAAGAATGCAGAATGGTTTTTGACAAAGCAATCGCTGATTCTAATGTTGTCTGCCAATCGTTGAACTATTCTTCATTCTCCACTCTCCATTCTCCATTCCTGCGGCTGTGGCCTCATGTTTTCGATACAGAGGGTTTCTTTTGTGCGGTTCTCAAAAAAATCGCCCCCACCCGCCAGCCGGAAAGACTTCCGTTCGTGCGGTTTCAGGAAGAACTGCTCCCGACCGCGCGGCAGAACGACATCGCAAAACTCTGCGAGGAGATGTACGGCACGTCGTTTCTTCATGAGGGTGATCGGCTCTTCCTCCGCGCCGATCAGCTCATCATCACGAATGAAGAAGTTGCGAATTTCAAACTTCCCGTGCAGAACTACGCGCTCGGCATTCCGTTCGCACGGAAATTGGAAGGAGGACCCTCCTTCGCGCCGGGCGCTTCGGCGGGCAGGCGCATTCGTCTGCAGCATGAGATCATCACGCTGCGCGGACACGAGGCGACGAAGAACATTCTTGAGCTCTCGGAGACCGATGTGGATTCGCTGCTCGATGGAAAAGACATTCGTTGTCCGGCAGAGATGAAAGGTGATCCGATCCTGAAGTGCGGTGATCTGATCATCGGGACGAGTCTGGCGAAAGATGGGAAATTGATGAACCGGCTGCCGAGGTGGGTGGTGGCCAAAAGCTAAGATTCCAAAGAGTCCAAAGATTCCAAGGACTAGTTGGCGAGGGACGAGTGAAGCTGGAGAAAGTCATGATTCTCCCTTTCCATCTGGTCCTTGGACTCCTTGGACTCCTTGGACTCCACTCCGTGGTTTTCTTTCGAAGAACCTTCAGTTCCACGCTATACTCACTCCCCATGGATAGCGTCGCCGAGATCAAAATGCGGCTCCCGATTGAGCAACTGGTCGCCCAGTATGCTCAATTGACGAAAAAAGGTCGGAACTTCGTCTGCCTGTGTCCGTTCCATAACGACAGCCACCCGAGCTTCCTCGTCTCGCCGGATAAAGGCATCGGGTACTGCTTCGCGTGCCGGAGTGGCGGCGACATCTTCAGCTTCTACCAGAAGATCGAAGGCTGCGACTTCCCGCAGGCGATCCGCGAACTTGCGGAGAAGACGGGGGTCAAGCTCGAACAACGCGCCGCGGTTCATGCACCGAAAAAAGACGAAAAGGACCGTGCGCGCGACTGCCTGCAGGCGGCGCTGCGTCTGTACCAACATCATCTCGGCACGTCAGCCCCCGCGCGGGAATATCTGCAGAAGCGCGGCGTGCCTGCAGAGCAAATCGAGCAATTCCAGATCGGCGTTGCACCGGATTCTTTTTCCGCAACGTACGAAGAACTCCTCAAGCAGGGCTTCAGTCGCAAAGAGATCCTCGGTGCCGGGCTCGGGGTCCAGCGCGAGCTGCAGGAGGAGCGCATTTACGACCGGTTCCGCAACCGCCTGATGTTCCCGATCCACGATATGCAGGGCGGCCTCATCGGCTTCGGTGGCCGCACGCTTTGCGACGATGGTTCGGCGGCGCTCACCACAAGTTCTGCCAAGTACATCAACTCCAGCGACGGCGTGCTCTTCCACAAGAGCAACGTTCTCTACGGGCTCCATCACGCCAAGGACGCGATCCGCGAGCGGAGTCGTGTGCTGCTCGTCGAAGGGTACTTCGATGTCCTCGCGTGCCACCGAGTCGGTGCAACGCACGCGGTCGCTACTTGCGGCACGGCGCTTACGCAGCAGCACGTCAAACTTCTCAAGCGCTACAGCGACGTCGTCACGCTTTGCCTCGACAGTGACCGTGCCGGTCAGGAAGCGATGGAGCGCGCGTTTCTGCTCCTCGCCGGTCAGGGCGTGCACGTCGAGGCGGTGATGCTCCCCGAGAAAGATCCGGCCGATACGCTCCAGTCGGATCCCGCGCTCCTCACGCGCCTCCTCACGTCACCCGCTCCTCCGTATCTCGATACCGTCCTCGAGCAATTGCGCTCGACCGATCTCTCCCCGGCACTCTCGCGCCGCGAAGCGCTGCGCCGTCTGATGCCGCTGGTCAACGCTCTCCAATCCTCCGTCGAGCGGCGGGATTACCTCGCAAAGGCGGCAGGAGTCTTTCAGACGACCGAGGCTGCGCTGGAGGAGGATCTGCGCCGGGCCAATCAGGAGCTGCCATCCAGCCATCTTGCCATCACGCCATCCGTTGTCGTCGATTCCCGCGATCTCTTCTCCACACTCGAGATCACGCTCGGGCTGTTCCTGTGCCATCCGCAACTCCGCCACCTCCTCCCCGAACTCATCGCCCCCGAGGAGGGGATGACCGCCGCGATCTATTCGGCACTGCAAAAAGTCCCCGCCGGTCAGGATCTCACTCTCGCGTCACTCCCGCTCCCGCCCGAACACCGTGAGCGCGCGGCCGTCCTCGCGCTCTTCTGCGAGCAGCACGCGTTCCACGATTGGGCCGAAAGTCTCGCCGTGCGCGAGCTCCATAAGCACATCCGTCGCGCCAATAAAGAAATACTCCATACCAAGCAGGAGGAGATCACTCGCCGCCTTCTCGACGCCCGCAAGAGCGGGAAGCCCGCCGAGGAGGTGCAGCTGCTCAATCAGTATCAGCAGGTTGCGAGATTGATGAAAATGGCTGGGTAGGGCACTTGCCCTCCACCTGCCTTATCTGGTTAACTGGGCTGCCTCTATTATGGCCTCGCACCCGCGGAAATTCATCGCGCAACCGACCGACGACGATCTCAAAAAGTTCCCCGACCAGGTCAAGCACCTTATCAAGAAAGGTCGCGAGCAACGCTACGTCACGCACCAGGAGATTATCTCCGCGGTTCCGAATGCCGAGGAGAACGTCGACATGCTCGACGAGATCTACACGCTCTTCGTCGATCTCGGCATTCAGGTGATCGACGTCAAAGATGCGCTCATCTGGGACAAGAAGTCGCGCTCCAGCAGTCTCGAGCTCCCCGAGCCGACCGAGGACCTCACCGATGTGGTCACGGCGGGAGCCGATGACGATAAAGAGGATGATGATGAAAAGGAAGAATCCGACGGTGACGAAAAAGTCGAAGTCGTCGGGGATGAGGTCGATGACGCCGCCGTGCGCATGATCGCCACTGCCGGCATCGCGGTGGACAGCGACAAGGACCTCAGCGAAGAGGAACGCAAGAAGAAGCGCAAAGAGCGCGAGATCGATCTGTTGGAGATTTCCAATGACTCCGTCCGCATGTACCTCTCCGAGATCGGCCGCGTGCCGCTCATCGACGGCCGCAAGGAAGTCGAGCTCGCCCGGCGCATCCGCAAGGGCGATGCGGGGGCAAAGCAGCAGCTGGCCGAAGCCAACCTTCGTCTCGTCGTCAGTATCGCCAAAAAGTACATCGGCCGCGGTCTGTCGTTCCTCGATCTGATTCAGGAAGGCAATATCGGCCTCTTCCGCGCGGTCGAGAAGTTCGATCCCGAGCGCGGCTTCAAGTTCAGCACGTACGCCACATGGTGGATCCGCCAGGCGA
>CAYJTW010000008.1:2007-5995 GCA_964373225.1 uncultured Candidatus Peribacteria bacterium | reverse complement strand
GCCAGGCCATCACCCGCGCCATCGCCGATCAGGCCCGCACGATCCGTATCCCGGTCCACATGGTCGAGTCGATGAACAAGCTGACCCACACGCAGCGCCGTCTGGTCCAGGAGCTCGGTCGTGAACCGACACTCGAGGAGCTTGCCGTCGAAATGGAGATGGATATCAAGAAGGTGGCTCACATCCAGAAGATCAGCCAGGATATCATCTCGCTCGAGTCGCCGGTTGGTTCCGAAGAGGATTCCAAGCTCGGCGATTTCATCGAAGACGAAGAGGCGATCAACCCGTTCGAGGCGACCAACCGGCAGCTCCGGAAGGAGAACGTCCACGCGATGCTCGAGTTTTTGACGCCCCGCGAGCGCAAGATCATCGAAATGCGCTTCGGGCTCAAAGACGGCATCGGCCACACGCTCGAGGAGGTCGGCAAGGAGTTCGGCGTCACGCGTGAGAGAATCAGACAAATCGAAGCCAAGGTGCTCCAGAAAATGCGCGACCATCCGCGCTCCCTCACGATCCGCGAGCACGGCGGCAACCCCAAGCGCATCGGCTTCTCGCAGGTCAGCACGGCGTTCCAGGAGAAAGATTGCCCCCAGTGCGGGATGGGGCACCTCGTGACCCTTACAAAGGATGGTGAGGAGATCCAGAAGTGCGACCACTGTGCCAAAGAATTCAGGTAATTCTTCAGCTTTCCCGAAGTCTTTGATGTGTCACCCTGAGCTTGTCGAAGGGCGATCACTGTGCGAAGGAGTTCCGATAGGCCCTTTCGTTCGACTCATCAATTTTGGCTGGCACTAGATAAAAAGAAGACAAATTTCTGTCGATGCAGCATTGTCTTGGTCCGCCAGCATTGTATACTTTCGCCCTTCTTCATGTCTTCTCTATGTCCACCGTGCAGCCAGCTTTGGTTGAGCGAGTTCTTGCTGCGATGCCCCTCAACAATACCCAACTCATGACCGTTATTCGTGAGAGCATCGTGAGTAATCAGTATGAACTCCAGCGTCTTGTGCATCTCATATGCATCGAAGACAACAGAACGCGCGCATCACTTCAGAAGACCGAGATCAACATGCTGACGGTCTTTCTGTCAGCGGAGGAGGTTCTCCCTGCTACAGCGGAGGAGAATCCCGATCTTCCACAAGAACTACGTGCGGTGAAAGCATTGTACTATGACCGGTATCTGGGTATGCGTGTTCGCACAGCCGACGACGTTCCCACAAGACCGGTGCCAGAGTGGATGAGGCGTCCCCTGAAAAAATGAAAATACACTGTGCTAGGATTGGTGCATGATCAAAGCGAAGGTTTCCGGCGAAACGGTTGCACGGAAGATGGTGTCTCGCGACCGTTCGTCGTCTCTGATTTTTGAGAATGAATACGGCAAACTCAATACCCAGCAACGCCAGGCCGTCGATACGGTCGAAGGCCCCGTGATGGTGGTAGCCGGGCCCGGAACCGGTAAAACGCAGGTTCTTTCGATGCGGGTTGCAAATATCCTCAAAAAGACCCAGATGCGGCCGGGCAATATTCTTTGTTTGACCTTTTCGATCAGCGGAGCAACAGCAATGCGCGAACGATTGCGCTCACTCATCGGAGCGGACGCATATCGGGTGAAAGTCTCGACCATTCACTCGTTTGCGCAGTCGATCATCGAAGAGAATGCGATCGTTTTCGATGAATGGTCAGCCCGGGAACAGATTTCGGACCTTGAGAAGATCCGTGAAATGAATACAATTATTGATCGGTATTCTTCCCAAATGAAAGTCCTGAATCCGAAATCTCCTTATTCTAGAACAACAGATATTCTCTCCCGGATCAGTCAGGTCAAAAAAGAGGGGAAGACGATCAGCGATCTGCAGAATGCAGCAAAACTCTACGATGAACAGATGTCCGAAAAATCCAAGCCCGGGACCAAAGTCCATGAAAAAAACCTCCTGTCGGCCGAAAAATTCCATGATTTCGTCACGCTCTTCGGGGAGTACCAGACGATGATGGAGCGGACGGGACGCTACGACTACGATGACATGATCTTGCATGTGATTCGTGCGCTCGAGGAAGAGGATTGGTTGCTTGCAAACCTGCAGGAACGCTTCATGTACGTCCTCGTTGATGAATTCCAGGACACCAACGGCGCGCAGAACCGTCTGATCGAGCTGCTCACGACGTACAAAGACGTCCCGAACGAACCCAATGTCTTTGTCGTCGGCGATGACGACCAGGCGATTTATCGGTTTCAGGGGGCGAGCCTGCGCAACATGCTCGCATTCCATGAGCGTTTCCGCAAAGCGCCGGTCATCGCACTGACCGTCAGCTACCGATCCACGCAGGCGATTTTGGATGCGGCACGCTCATTAATCGAGCAGAATGAAGAGCGGCTGGTGGGCAAGATTCCCGGACTCCAGAAGCTGCTCACATCGGCGTCAGAGAAGGACGGACTCGCGCCCAGGCTCCTGCGCGCGGCGAGCAATACGGCCGAACCGTGGCTGATTGCCGACATTATTGAAGAACGTGTCGGCAAGGGCGTCGATCCGGAGGAGATTGCCGTTCTCACGCAAACCAACGAGGAGCTGTTTGCCCTCTATGATGTCCTGCGGTCCCGGAAAATCCCGACTCTGATGCGCGGCAAAGACGATCTGCTCACGCATCCGCTTGTAGCGCAAACGACCGCAATCCTCCGCGCGATTGATTATCCCCGGCGCGACGGTCTCCTCGCCGCAGCGCTCGCGTGCGAGTGTTTCGGGCTTCACCCTGCGGATCTCGGCCGCTTACACGGGGCCGCACGGGACGGCAAAACGACGCTCTATGATCTTCTGCTGACGCTTCCGGTGGAGATTCCTCTCGAATCCCGCGAGAGTGTGATTACGGCGCGCGATCTGCTCGTTGATCTGCATCAGAAATTACCAACGCGAACGGTTCTCGAGACAGTGGAGCATGTGATGCGCGATTGTCGACTCATTCCAGACGTGGAGAAGGGCGCTGATGCAGCGGTGGATCCACGGGATGCCGCCGCACTGGACGCGTTCTTCAGTTACGTGCGGGGACGGTGCCTCGAACGCCGGTGGATGGCGCTGCGCGAGCTCCTCGATGATCTCGGCGTTTATGCGGATCCCGATTTTGCGAGCGTTCGCCTGACCTTCGAGCTCCCGCATCTGACGACCTCCGGCGTGCGCCTGATGACAGCCCACCAGAGCAAGGGACTCGAATTCCATACCGTGATCCTGAGTAACTTCCGTGATGGGCATTGGGACAAACGCAGGCGCCCGACGGGAGTTTCCCTCCCCGAAGATCTTCTGTTCGGATGGGAGAAGGAACAGAAGACGTTTGAACAACACCAGGATGAGCGGCGCGTGTGCTTTGTATCAATGACCCGCGCGAAGCGCGAACTCCTGATGATCTGCCCGCGCGAACTGACGGTCGGCGAAAAATCCCGCACGATCGCGCCGTCCGGGTTCTTCGCCGAGATGGCGTCGGCAAGCGAAGAAGACGCCGCCCTCGCGGACGCTTCCTCCGCCTCGTTGCTGCTCCACCCCAAAGCCACGCCGATCGACGGGGCGCTGCGCGGATACCTGGAAGAGCGGCTCAAAACATTCGCGCTCTCGCCCACCGCCCTCAACCGGTTCCTCCGCGATCCCCGGCAATTCCTGCTCGTCGATTTGCTCCAGCAACCGGAGCACTTCGACGAAGGCTCCATCCGCAGTCTTGGCTACGGGAGCGCCGTGCACTGGGCCCTGCGCGCATGGGCGGTTGCGCACAAGGAGAAGAAGGCATTTTCGCAGAAGGATCTCCTCGATGCCTTCGGGTGGTACTTGCGGGAGAAGACGATTCTCACCGGAAACCAGCGACGTGATCTGCTCTCCATGGGGGAGCAGGCGCTGCCCCTGTACTTTGCGCAGATGCTCAAGGATCGTTCTCCCGTTCTCTACGCGATCGAGCGCGACTATCGTACACATCTCGGAGACACTCCGATCAAAGGCAAGATCGACCGCATTGATCT
>CAYJTW010000008.1:0-1907 GCA_964373225.1 uncultured Candidatus Peribacteria bacterium | reverse complement strand
CGCTTATTTCCGATGTCTGGAAAAAAGTAATAAATCTTGATTTTTCGCCATTGTAAGAAGAAAAATTTGATCACAGGAAGAGATCAACGAAGGCCGTCAGCTCTTGTTATCGTGCAGTGCTCTTCCGCGGTTCGTCCCATGGAGACATCTCTTTGATCAACGAGACCGCGCGCGCAGTCACGTCCGACTCGCTTGCGCCCTCGTCGCCGATCAGCCGCACGTCGGGGACGACGAAGAAGACGGATTCTTTGATCGGCCGATAGACGTCCATGCGCAGGTTCTGTTTGTAGATGCGCTTGAGGGCGGCGCGCTGCGGAGAGAACTCGAGCACGCCGGCTTTGCGGATCTTCTGCAGCGCATAGATGACGATGTCGGGTTCGTTCACGGTTTTCTGGTTACGGACCGTAACGACAGGCGTGCTCTTCTTGAGGACAGGCGCCTGGTCTGTCACCGCCAGGCGTTTGACATTGCTGGTGTAGAAGCGCATGTACGGCGTACGGCGCGGCAGCAGTGATTCCATCAGTGCATGGACGGTACTCACGTCACTCCCCTGGATGTTGCGCAGGTCCAGAATCAAACCGCGCGGTTTACGTGCGGCGATACTGAGCATCGTCGGACGGATCTTCAGTGCGGTCTTCGCCGTAAACTCTCCGGGGTTGAAGTGCACGATGTTCTCCGTGAGTATGGTAAAGGGCAGAACGTCGGGATTGTCGGAGCCCGGTGACATTGCTGCGGACACAGGGGCAATCAGGGTGACTGCGGCGACGACGGATGCGAGGAATCGGACCATGTGCGCTGCCATCTTGCCTCAGGAACTCCTGCGTGTCGTCAGAAATTCCCGCAATTGCCGCAGCGCACGCCCGCGATGACTCGTTCTATTTTTTTGTTCGGTTTTTAGCGCTGAGAATACATACTCTTCACCATCCGGTCTAAAACATGCCGAGATCGGGAGACCCGGGAGATAGTCCGCTTCGAGTGCATCCGTAATGGTTCCATCGCACGTCCCTTCGAACACATGGACCTGACCCTGATGATCAACATGCGCAAGCGTGCAGAGGAACGTCGCTCGTTTGTTCTGTTCTTTCTTCATTCTCTTCAAAAAATAGTCGATCCATTCTTCATCGGTCGCGTCCGGTCCCGCACCCCACCGCCGCGTCTGCACGCCGAGCTCGCCCTTGAGCGCATCAATCACGATGCCCGAATCGTCTGCCACGGTCGGATGCCCGGTCGCATCGAAAAAGTGTTTTGCCTTGATGACGGCGTTCTCTCTGTACGTCTCTCCTGTTTCTTCCGGAACGCTGATGGTCGGGACATGGCTCAAGTCCAGAAGCTCTAATCCCAGACCGTCGAGTGCCTCGCGCATTTCCTGCATTTTTCCGAAATTCGATGTTGCGAGAAGGAGACGCATATTTAAGGGGAGTTACATTGTCATTCCGAGTAGCCCCGCATCCTCCGCAGAGGTGCGGGGCGTATCGAGGAATTGCCGATGTTTGAGGTGGCGAGGAGGAGTTTCATCGCAATCACGCCGAAATCCTCTCCGTATAGACCTTCCGCGCCTTCGCACCGTCGACCGGACCAATCAGTCCTTTCTCTTCCATGATATCGAGCAGCCGCGCGGCTCTCGCGTAGCCGACTTTGAGTTGCCGCTGGAGAAGCGACGCGGATGCTTTACCGTACTCCTGTACAACGCGCACGGCCTCGAAGAAGAGGTCGTCGCCGCCGTTGTCGTCGGCATCGAGGTCGATGTGGCCGATGGCGGCGGTTGCGCTGTTATCGTCGTCATCCGGCGATTGAAATCGCCGGCTACCCGCGTCCCCATCCTCATCGCTGAGGCCTATCTGCTCGGTGAGCTTGCCGCCGCCGGCGATCTTCACTGCGTTGATGACGCGCTCGACTTCCTTCGTGGA
>CAYJTW010000007.1:9000-25237 GCA_964373225.1 uncultured Candidatus Peribacteria bacterium | reverse complement strand
ATCCAGAGCGAACGGAAATCGCGCTTCTTCAATCTGCGCGAGACGTAGGCGTTGGTCCCTGCGCGGATCACCGCCTCGTTGGCTTTGACGAACGTGGAGTGCCGCATGCCGCGGTAGCCCTTCGCAAGAGCGCGAATCTTCTTATGCCGTCGGTGACGAACAATGCCTCTTTTGACTCGCATAGATCGATGGGGTAGTCATGGTGAGGTGCGCGTCGCGCGCCTCGAACCATGACGTTAGAGATGGGGGAGGAGAGCCTGGAGGCGGTTCAGATCCCGCGTATTCGCCACAACGGTCCTGCTCAGGCGCTTCTGGCGCTTGCTCTTCTGCTGGAGCAGGTGATTGCGCCCGCGGCGTTTGAACGCCAGCCGGCCTGATCCGGTCTTGCGAAATCGCTTCTTGGCGCCGCTATGGGACTTCATCTTGGGCATGAGAGACGCAAGTCTAATGGAATTTATGATGAAGGCAAGGGAGGCAAATGCAAGAAATGATGCCAAAGCGGGAGACATTCACTCACCGTGCCTTTCTTTCCATCCGCTCATAGATTTCCTCTCTGTGCCCAATCGCAGCGATTTCGACGCTGGTTCCACTTTTGACTTGGTACAGAATACGATAGTCGCCCACGCGATGTGACCGTAGACCGTTGAGCTTCCCCGAGAGCCTCTGGCCGATAGTCCAGTCGTCGAAGACATCGCGGCAGCCCTGAAGGATATCCCGCCGGAGTGCCCGATCAATGCGGTCAAGGTCCTGCACCGCAGATGAACGGAAAGCCATCTTCACCATTTCCTCTTGAGGACACGACTTGCGGGAATGAGCTTGTCGTCTTTCAGACGTCTCTTCACTTCGGCCACAAATGCCGGCCGTACGCTCCCCTCATTGTCGATCGGGACGACCTTCGCTATGACTTTCCCTCTGGATGTCACCAGCACCTCTTCACCCGAACGTTCCACTTCTCCCACAATCGCATAGGCGTCGGATCGGAGCGCGGTGATGGAGCAGCTTTTCATAGAAGTATTGTAGCGCACGGAAAAGCGTACGTCAATTGCGTCGAAGGCGTTCGTTTACCGCTTCGGCTTCAGAATGACCATAAACTGATCCCCTTGCCTCTTGATCTCCTGCTCCACGTCCGCGACGTCCGCGAGATCCGTCACGACGGCCTTGAGCTTGTTGATCCCGTACTCCTTATTGGCGAGCTCGCGTCCGCGCAGGCGCATGTTGAATTTGACCAGATGCCGCTCCCCGAAGAACTCCCGCGCGCGACCGACCAGACGGTCGATGTCGTGCTTGTCGGTACGGAAGCCGATCCGGAGCATCTTCACTTCCACCTGCTTGCTGTGTGAGCGTTGCTTGCGTTCTTTCTTTTGCAACTGGTAGAGGAAGTGGCCGAACTCGCCGATCTTCACGACGGGCGGCACGGCTTTGGGCGAGACTTCGATCAGATCGAGTCCCTGCGCGCGTGCTTCCTCCAGCGCGGCGTTCCTCGTCATTGTGCGCGTTGTCCCGTCATCGGCAACGAGCATCACCTCAGGAACAAGTATCTGCTCGTTGATCCTTGGCCGGCGTTCGGTCTGGCGGAGGGGGCGTTGGAATTTATGGCGTTGGCGCAGAGTAAGAGAGGAAAGACACGGCAAGTATAAGGTAATAAAGGAAATAGAAGAAATAGGGGAAATAAAGGATCCTTTATTTCTTTTCTTTCCTCGAATAGGCCTTCGCCGTCAGCTCCACCTTCACCCAGCCGTCTGGCAGCTCAGTGAGTGATTCCCTCTCGACCGTCATGAACTGCACCGGCCAGAGTTTCTGCGCGACCAGCGTCCGCCCCAGATCACCGGTCAGGAATTCACGAACCTGCGGGAGCCCGGAGGACTGCAGGAGTCCCCGGAATGATGTGAGAAATTCCTCCGACGCGAGTGCCTGCGCGAGGCGTTCATCGACGATCTTCGGATCCTGGACGTAACGCAGAAGATCGGCCGAGAGGAACCGTTCCACCGGAACGATGCCCGCGTAGTTGCCCGCCTCCGTCAGACGGAAGAGTGTGTTGATGTTTTCCGGTGAAAGCACGTCGCCCACGGTGAGCATCCCCGAGAGATCGAGGATCGAGAAGAGCCGGGTTCTGCCTTCGGGTCGCAGAACGGCGGAAAATCGCAGTGTCCTCGCCTGGAGGGGCGCAGAGCCGGGTGACGCGACGGCCAATGTCACGGGCTGCGGTTCTCCCACATCAATTGCCGACATGGTCTGCAGAAGTTTGCGTCGTTCCAGGAACGTGCGGGCCGATTCGAAGAACGCGAGCAGACGTTCAAGATCCTCTCCCTGTGGCAACACGTACACATGAAGCTTCTCCTCCGCGGAACCGGTCCGCAGGCTCGCTTCGAGCGTGCTCAGTTCCCCCTGCTGGTTGAGGAGGGCAGCGCGGCGCTCCAGTGGCGGAATTTCGGCGGCGAGCGGCAGGGTGAACTCGCGCACATCTTTGAGCGCCTGGAAGTGGGCGCTCAGCAGCACCGTCGAGAGCGACATCAGGAGCGTCGCTCCGCCGAGCGCGCCAATGGAGACGGGGAATTTCCAGTTCACTTGAGAGTGAGGGTAATCACGAACGGTGAATGGAATCCGGTTTTGGGATCCTCTTCCCGTGCGAAGGACGGCGTGGTGACGGATGCGACGAAGGGGAGATCTTTCAACGAGAGCGAAAACTCAGCGAGGACCGTCATGCTGCGCGTGCCGACATTGCGAATATCTCCGCGGATCGTCAGCGAGCGGGCTGCGGGGTCATACTCAAACGCGGAGAAGACGACCGTGTCATTCTTGCCTGTCACGGTCTTCGCATGCTCCATGATTTTCGCCGTGAGCTCATCGAGCGGCATGCGGTCGCGCCGCAGTTCCTTGAGCTGGTCATACTGCGGATCATGCACGGCGAGGACCATTTGCCTGCGCTCCTCCTCCTTTGCGCTAATCTGTGCCGTCAGGTCCTGCCGATACCGGCGAATATCGTCAACGCCGCGCAGCTTTCCTCCCACGTCGATCCGCGTGTAGCGGGGGAGCAGCAGCGACCACGAGAGCGTCAGGAGCGTCGCGAGGACCAGACTGAAGAGAAAAAACGGCCACGAGATATGCCACAAGACCGTGGAGAGACGGGGGCGGTGGGGGCAGGGGGGGCCCGGAATGTTAAGAATATTTGTCATGAGTGTTTCCTCATAGTATAGCTGAAAAAGAGGGTTTGGGCTAGGGTTTGGGTTCGGGCTAGGGTCGTGAAAAAGTTCATAGAAAAACCTCCTAACCCAAGCCCCAACCCCAACCCGAATCCTAAAAAGCTGTTATACTATTGACGTCATCTCCCCCCTTCCCCGTGGACGAACTTCTGCAGAAACTCACCGACTTGCAGTCTGCCGTGAACACGGGAAAGGACTCTCTTTGACGGAAAGAAGATTCCAGAGCAGATCGCGGAGCTGGAAAAAGAGACGAGTGGACCCGATATCTGGTCCGATCAGCAGCGCGCGCAGAGTCTCTTCACCAAGCTCAAAGTATTGCGCAAGCAGTGGGATCCGATCGCAGAGATGGCGCGAGAGGTCCAGGAACTCTCAGAGCTCGCGAAAATCTCCTCCGAAGCCGATCTTCCAGAACTCCAGTCGCAGTTCGATGCGCTGCAGAAGCGCTGGCAGGAACAGGAATTGCAGCTGTACCTCGGTGGCGAATTCGATACCGGCAATTGCTACATCACCATCAGCGGCGGCGCGGGCGGAACCGAAGCGCAGGACTGGGCGGCGATGCTGGTGCGCATGTACCTACGGTTCTGCGAACGAAAAGGCTGGAAGACGAATTTGCTGGAGAAGACCGACGGACAGGAGGCGGGGATCAAAACCGCCACCTTCTCCGTCACGGGCGAAATGGCCTACGGGCATCTCAAATGTGAAAAGGGGACGCATCGTCTCGTCCGTATCTCTCCTTTCGGCGCCAAGGGCCTCCGCCAGACGAGCTTCGCGCTCGTGGAAGTCCTCCCCGAGATCGCCGAAACCAAGGAAGTCGAAATCAATCCCAATGACCTGCGTGTCGATACGTTCCGCAGCGGCGGCGCGGGCGGGCAGAACGTCAACAAAGTCGAAAGCGCCATCCGTCTTACGCACATCCCCACCGGCATCGTCGTCGCGTGTCAGACGGAACGGTCGCAGCTCCAGAACCGGGCACTGGCGATGAACATCCTCCGCGCAAAGCTTCTCGAAAAAAAGCGCACCGAGGAGCGGGCGCAGAAAAAAGATCTCAAAGGAGCGTCCGAGAGTGCCGACTTCGGACAACAGATGCGTAGTTACGTTCTCCACCCGTACCAGATGATCAAAGATCTGCGGACGAACGTCGAGACGAGCAATACGGCGGGGGTGCTGGATGGTGATCTACAGGTGTTTATTGATGCGGAGCTGAAACGTATGGCCAGTAGCCAGTAGCAAGTGGCTTGTAGCAACAGGCCACAAGCTACAAGCCACTGACTATAAAAAGAACCCTTCGCAGAGAAGAGTCCTTTTCACTTCAAGAACAAAGATTCAGAGATCGCACGGGCGGACCGTGACGCGGCCGTTCTCCTTGGCGCGGTGCGCGGCCTTCTTGCACATTTCCTCCATGGCGGCCGAAGCTGCCTCGGGGTAATCACCGGCACACATCATGCCGTGCTTCTTGAGCAGATCCTTGATCGCAGATGCGACGACGTAACTCATAGAAAGGGGGGAAAGGAAGTAACAGCAGGATTCTAGGGGTCAAAAAGGCGGCTGCAAGGCGAAATTGTTGGGCATACGATCAATTCGACACTTCTGGCTTCACAACGGGGAAATAAAGAATTTCCTCATCTGTTAGCAAAAAACTGATCTCCGGAGCACATCGAAGCTCATAATTCCATCATCCACTTTTGCGGCGGCGTCAATCCGTCCTGATTCCCAGGAGCATTTCCATCACTCCGCGCCGGATGGAGCGGACATCCTGCAGATCTTCCGACATCGCTTCCGCAATCTCCTTCAGCGAATGTGGCTGGCCATCCTCCGTGTATCCATAGCGCAGAGCAGCGAATGATCGCTCCAACGTTTGGAGTTCGGGGAGATGTATCTTCACAAGCTCTCCGAGATATGCGCGAGATTCTACGATGTAGTCGCCTCTCCTGCCAGAGCGTTCGGTGGAGTACTTCTCCAGTTCGTCGAGCAACCGCTCGTCGGGAGTGTTCATGGTTTCAGTGTATGCAATCCCTCTCTCTTGTCAAAATCCCTCCCAGACGCGGATGTTTTTTGATGATTCCACACGCCTTTTTTCGTTATACTCTTCCTGGAGAGATGGCCGAGTGGTCGAAGGCGCGCGACTCGAAATCGCGTAACCCCCACAAGGGGTTCGAGGGTTCGAATCCCTCTCTCTCCGCCACGTAAAATCGCTCGCAGCGACTCGCGATCACGTGGCGCAGCCACTTTCTTGCGAGAAGTGAAAACTCCAGGCGAGAAGCGATTTTGCGTGTCACGTGGACGCTGAAGGCGTCTTTACGTGACATGATGTTTTGGGCCGAATGGACCCACATACATAGGGGAAGCCGGCTCAAAACGGCAGCACATCGGGCCCCAAAGGGGCCCCCGTTGGGGGCAAAACTCCCGTTCGCTCCTTCGGCTCCATCCACGAAAGCCCCAGCTTCTCGTAAATATCCTTCTCCTCTTTACTCGCTATGATTTTTTCCCCCTCAAACAATCCGTACTCGCTCAATTTCCATCCGTTCCTGATCGCGATCTTCCGCAGCGCGATGTTGTGGTCTTTGTCGCCGGTAAAATAGAGGAGCGCCGAGCCCCACTGGTCTTTCTTCACAAATCTGACGTCCACTCGAAGTCCTGATGTGAAGTTGAACGATAGTTTCTTCTCTCCATGAGCGACCACGTCGCGGACAATAGAGAGTTTTGCAATGGCATCAGAGATCTTCTCCGGGTTCCTGGTCACGACAAGGATATCGATATCGCCGACGGTCGGTTTCTGGCGCCGGTAGGAACCGGCGACCTCCGCGCGCTCGACGCCGGAGACCTCGCTGATCGTTTTAAGCACGCGCTCGGCATCCGGCCGGACCTCTTCCAAGTTAAAACGCTTCATCCGTTCCTCCACACGCCCGGCATTCTCGAGTATCTTCTTCTCCATCACCTCCGAGAAGCCCGGCAGGCCCTTCAGCTTTCCCTTCTCTGCCGCCTCAATCAGCTGTGCGATCGTACTGATGCCCTTCTCGCGCTGCAGGATCCGCACCCGCTTGGGCCCGAGCCCTTCGATCTCCATTAAAGAAGGGGAGAGGCCGCCTTGCTGGGCCATGAGATCATCAAGGTGCTTGATGTGTCCGGTCTCGCAGTACTCGCGGATCTTCGCTGCGATGGCCTCGCCGATGCCGGGAAGCTTCCGCAATTCCTTGACGTCCTTCACCGCGCAAATATCTCCAGCATAGTCTTCCACGGTCTTCGCCGCCTTCCGGTAGGCAGCCGGCTTAAACGCGATGCCTTGCTCCTCTAGAAGCGCGGCGATTTGGCGGAGGAGCCCGGCGAGGCGGGAGTTGTCCATATTGCCCAGTATAGTCCTTCCTTTCCTGGCTATTCTTTGACGATATCGCGTACTCCGCCTAACTCTCTTTGTTGCTCGATAAGTCTCGTCAGGAGATCAGGCAAATCATCTGCGTCATCAGCTTGCAGAAGGAACATGCTCAGTGCGGTATCGTCTGCCTCCCTGAAAAGAAGATCGGAGATATGGGTAGGGGAGTTCACAAAAAAGGAATAAAATTACTTGCTAGGCCTTCGCTTAGCGAATTTTGCTGCAAGTTCTTCCCGTTCCTTTGCGGTCATATCAAGAACATAACTCCCATTCGGATTATCAATGACTTCTTGCTCACCGGGTTGGCGGATAGCATCTCCATTTTCATCAAGTCGCCTGATGCCTTTCGGAGTCTGAAACGTTGCGACAGCATTTTCCATAGAACGGTGGTGGGAAGAAATTTGCGTGATTCTAGACACGTTGGGCGCGCATGCAACCGTTTTACCGCGATGTGACGATTTTTTGGCTTAGGTAAAACAAAATATTGATGTATTCATCAGACAATCTTGCATTCCAGGCAATTCTTGAGAATACTCCCGCGACATTTCATTTCCCCAGACAATCAATGCCAATGCACTTACGAAACCTGTCGTTTGCACTTCAGAAAAAGAAAGGTGAACAGCCCCGTGACGGGAATGCAGCGGAATACTCTGGGACCGGCATCAATTATGAATTCAATGGAGAAGAAACATCCGATACCTCAGTATCTTCCGAGGATTTACTGCATGCTATGCAGTCAGGACGTGCGAAGAGGTTGCAGCGCGTGTTTGAGTGACGGCGTCGGGATCAGCGGATTGGTCGTCAGCGGAGACGTCGACGTCTCCGCTGGCAGGATTACGTCCCTTCCTCCCATTCCTCGATACGCTCGCTGCTCCCTTCGATTCCGCTCAGGGCAGGCCGCAGCGAGCTACTCGGAATGACATCTTTTAAGTACCTTCTTGCCAGCTAGCAAGATATTCCTGTTGTTCCGCCGTTAATTCATCAATCGCGATGCCCAGGGTCTGCAGCTGCACGGCTGAGATGTGATCGTCGATTTCCGGTGGCAGAGTGATTACTTCGGGCTTCAATTTTCCCTTATTCTTCACGAGATACTCACATGCGAGCGCCTGGCCGCAGAAGCTGAGGCTCATGACCTCGCTCGGGTGGCCTTCGGCGGAAGCGAGGTTCACCAGGCGGCCTTCGCCGGCGAGGTAGATCACCCGGCCGGAGCTGAGGAGGTACTCGTCGAGGTAGTGGCGCACGCGGCGCTTGCGGCGGGCGTTCTTCTCCAGCGCGACGAGGTCGATCTCGCAGTCGAAGTGTCCAGAGTTCGCCAGGACCGCACCGTCCTTCATTGCTTCCATATGCTCCCAGCGGATCACGTGGAGGTTGCCGGTGACGGTGATGAAGAGATCGCCGATCAGCGAGGCGTCCTGCATCTTCATCACCCGGTGCCCGTCCATCATCGCCTGCAGTGCGGCGAAATGATCGACTTCGGTCACGATCACCTGCGCGCCGAGGCCCTTCGCGCGCATCGCCACGCCCTTGCCGCAGCTGCCGTACCCGAGGATCACCACGGTCTTGCCCGCGATCAGCAAATTCGTGGACCGGAGAATCCCGTCGAAGGTCGACTGGCCCGTGCCGTAGTAGTTATCCATCAAATGCTTCGTCTTGTTGTCGTTGACCGCGATCATCGGGATCTTCAGCGCGCCGTCGCGGACCATCGAATGGAGGCGGATGATGCCGGTCGTGGTCTCTTCGCATCCTCCAAGGAGTTGCGGGAGCAGCTGTGGGTGCTTCGTGTGGATTTCGGTGACGAGATCACATCCATCATCGATTGTGATGTGCGGTTCGGTCTCGATCACGGCGTTGAGGAACCGGTAGTAATCCTCTTTCGTCTCTCCTTTATAGGCCCACACGAGAACATCCTTCTCCTCCGCGAGCGCGGCGGCCACGTCATCTTGCGTTGATAGAGGATTGCAGCCGGTGATCGCGACTTTGGCGCCGCCAGCTGTCAGCGTCCGCACAAGAATGCCGGTTTCCTTCGTCACGTGCAGAGCCATGCCGATCGTGAGGCCTTTGAATGGTTTCTCTTTTGCGAAACGGTCGCGGATCGTCAGGAGGGCTCCCATGCGACGCTCGGCGATCTCCAAGTTGAGTTTGCCCTGGGCGGCCAGTGAGGGATCTTTGACGTGGGACATACGGAATTGAGAATTGAAAATGGAGAATTGAGAATATGTGAACGTTGCCATTGTCCTTGTATTATTCTCAATTTTCAATTCTCAATTTTCAATGAGCCCGGGCAGCGTCTCCCCATACGTCGTCTCCGCTCTCCCCATCACATCATTGATATCAAGGAAGTCGATCAGCGTTCCTTCCTGCTCCACAACAAACGACGCGAGCGATGCCCCGAGCATCCCGCACTGCTTGAGTGTCCATCCTTTCGAGAGTCCCGTCAGGAGTCCTGCCCGCAGCGAGTCACCGGCGCCCGTGGGATTCACGACGTTATCCGGTTTGCAGGCGGCAAGTTCAATCGCCCCTTCCTTCCTGCTGTGGATGATCATCCCATCTTCGCCCTGGGTGACGATGAGCAGGGGATTCATCTTCAGCACATCTTCCACCGACATGCCGGTTTTCTCCGAGAGCAGACTCCACTCGTAGGCGTTGGCGATCACGCAGCTGCTGGTTTTGATTCCCGTCACGAGGTCAGTCTCTCCAAGGCCGATGATCTGCTGCGCGGGGTCGAAGATCCAGGGGAGCCTGGCTCTGGCGAGCCACCGTCCGGCTTCCATAATCAACTCCGCGTTGCGCGCGCCGACGATTGCCCAGGCGATGTCCTCCCGATCATCACTCAGATCGGGCCATGATCCGTGCGCATCGGCACCGGGATGGAAGAAGGCGATCTGCCGCTCGGCGCTGTCCGTCCCGATGATCGCCGTCGCGGTGACATGCTTCTCCAGCGTTTCCACGCGGTCGCAGAGGACGCCGCGCTCCTCCAACAGTGCAAGATATTCGCCGCCATCTTTGCCCACTGTCCCCACCAGCATCGGTTCCTGTTGCAGGAGACGGAGGTTCCACGCGATGTTGGCTGCGGTGCCGCCGTGGTGACGGGCGTAGTGGGGGCTGAAGAAGGAGACGGAGAGTTTTTCGAGGTCACTGCCCTTGAGAGCATCCTTAAAGGAGCCGTCGTACTGGAGAAGGACGTCGTAGGCGATACTGCCGGTGACGAGGATCTTTGGCATACAACGAGAATACTAGAATAATAGAGTAATAGGACACAGAAAAATGAGGGCGCTCCATCTGATGTTCCTAATACTCTATTATTCTAATACTCTATTATTCCTCTATGAAAATAGCTGTCGTTGGCACCGGCTACGTCGGTCTCGTCTCCGCCGCCTGTTTCGCGGAACTCGGCCACACCGTCACGGGGGTCGATATCGATGCCGCGAAGATCGTAAAACTCCAGAGCGGCAAGAGCACGATCTACGAACCGGGACTCGAAGAACTGATCGTCAAAGGACTCAAGAGCAAGTTGCTCTCCTTTACGACCGACCTCGCTTCTGTGCTTCCTCATGTTCAAGTGGTCTTCTCGGCCGTTGCCACTCCGCAGGGCGAAGATCACAAGGCCGATCTGCGCGCGGTCTTCACGGTTGCTGAGACGGTCGCGACGTTCGCCGATCACGACTTGATCTTCGTCAACAAATCGACGGTGCCGGTTGGCACGGGAGAGAAGTGCGAGGAGCGTATGAGCACGGTTCTCAAAGATCGCGGCGTGCATCATCAAATTCCCGTCGTGAGTAATCCCGAATTTCTGCGCGAGGGCATGGCGGTGGGGGATACACTGATGCCCGATCGCATCGTCGTCGGCATGAATGGGAATGATCACGCGCGGAAAATTATGGAAGATCTGTACCGGCCGATCACGCGCGTGGGCAAACCCATGGTCTTCATGACGCGCGAGAGCGCGGAGATCGTCAAGTATGCATCGAATGCATTTCTTGCGACCAAGATCAGCTTCATCAACATGCTCACCGAGCTCTGTGAGGTCACGGGAGGGAACATCCGCGACGTTGCCAAGGGCATGGGCCTCGATAACCGCATCGGGCCGCGGTTCCTGCATGCCGGTATCGGCTACGGCGGCAGCTGCTTCCCCAAAGACGTGAAGGCGCTGATGGCCACCGCGAAGGAATATCACCTGGATCTCTCTATCGTGGAAGCGACCGACAGGATCAACACGCGCCAGCGGCAGCGCTTTTTTGAGAAAATTCTGAAGTCGCTGCCCAAGAAAGCGACGGTGGGGATCTGGGGACTGAGCTTTAAACCCAAGACCGACGACATGCGCGAGGCGCCGAGCCTCGATCTGATCCCGATGTTGATCAATGCCGGTCACGCTGTGAAAGCATTCGATCCCGAAGCGATGGAGAATGCGAAAAAATTACTTCCAGCGGGTATCACATTCACCCAGTCACCGATGGATGCGGCGAAAGGTGTCGATGCGCTGGTGCTCCTCACCGAGTGGGACATCTTCCGCGGCGCCGACCTTGGCGAACTCCAAAAAACGATGAAGGGGAAGGATCTCTGGGATGGGCGCAACGTCTATGAGCCGGAGGAAGTGCGGGAGGGGGGGCTGGAGTATCATGGAATTGGTGTTTTCTGAGCGTCGATGATGTTCGCATCCGGAATGTTTGCCGTCGATTGCGCCGTAGCAAGCTGGGCCATGAAGATGCGCATTGTGTCAGTGATGAGGCGGAAGGCAAGAATATAGACATCACTGGTGCTTTTTGGCCTCAGGCAGAGTAAAGTTGCCGTCATGAAGGTTTTTTTGACGGGTGTCACCGGCTTCATCGGGTTCCATGTCGCTCAAGAACTCCTCAAAAGAGGAGATGAGGTTATTGGACTCGACAACGTCTCACCGTACTACGATCCGATGCTCAAGGAAGCGCGGCTCAAACTGCTTGAGGGCAAAAAGGGGTTCACGTTCACGCGCGGGAGCATCCTCGACCGTGCGACGGTCAAGAAGTGCATGCAGGGCTGTGACCGCGTCTGCCACCTCGCCGCGCTCGCGGGGGTCCGCTACAGCTTCGAGCATCCCGAGGAGTACATCGCAACGAACATCCAGGGATTCTTCGAAATGATCGACGAAGCGCGCACGCAGAAGATCTCCGGCTTTGTCTACGCATCAAGCTCATCGGTCTACGGAAGCAATACCAATCATCCGTCGAAGGAAACTGACCGGACGGACAATCAGGTCTCGCTCTACGGCATGACGAAAAAAGATAATGAACTGATGGCGCACACGTTCCATCATCTCTACGGCATTCCGGTCACGGGCTTGCGGTTCTTCACGGTCTACGGCCCGTACGGCCGCCCGGACATGGCACTCTTTCTCTTCACCGATGCGTTACTCAAAGGAAAACCACTGCAGATTTTCGGCGAGGGAAAAATGCAGCGAGATTTTACGTACATCGACGACATCGTCGCGGGCATCATCGCCTCGCTCGACAAAAATTATCCCGAAGAAATCTTCAATCTCGGCTGCGGGCGTATGGAAGAACTGATGGAGTACGTGAAGACGATTGAGACGGCGTGCGGGAAGACGGCTGAGAAGGAATTTCTCCCGATGCAGCCGGGAGATGTTCGCGTCACCTCGGCCGATATCAGTCATGCGAAAGAGAAGTTGGGATTCAGTCCGAAGACGATGATTCAGCAGGGAGTGCCGAAGTTCGTCGACTGGTATAGGAAATATTATGGCCTATAGTCCGAGATCGGCATGGGTGCCCATTCGCAAGAAATATAGTGTGCTCTTTTCGAAGCGCAGCAAAACGATCCAATTTTGACGAATATGAATATCCCATATTCCTTCGAGAGGACCGCCGAGCATATGCGCTTCATATTTTGCGGGTGGCGGCCACGTTGTCCGAACAACGTCTATAAATGTATTCAGTGGTTCGATATCTTTCCCTGCCATTTTCCACCTCTTTACCGCCTTACGAAATCCCTTACTGAATTTAGTCTGCATATAAGGCTTTCAGTGCTTCTTCGGTAGTATCGAAAGGTCCGATGGCTTCTTCGGCAAGCGCCTCTCTCACAATCCTCTCAGTCTTGGCAGACATCGGGCGAATTTTCGGTAATGAGAACGGCAATGTCCCCTGAAGCGTGATTTGCATATAGAAGAGACGAATGGCTCCAGATGTATCGAGACCAAGAGCATTGAGGATATTTTCCGCATCGCGCTTCAGTTTTGCAGGAAGGCGAATGTGGAGATTGGCAGTGGCTTTCTTGCGCATGTACACAGTGTAACCGTTTGTGTTGCACGCGTCAACGCATTCTTTCCTCGACCGCCCGCAGATTAAACAATGCTTCCGGGGAGTTCGGATCCAATGCCAGAGCTCGGCGGAAGGCCTCTGCTGCTTCACTGAACATCTTCTTCTTCACATAGCCGACGCCCAAATTCACCTCCGCAATCGCGAGTGCGGGATCGAGCGCGAGCGCCCGCGTATTCGCCTCAATCGCTTCATCCGGCTTATTGATCGTCAGCAATGCGTTGCCCAGGTTGAAGTACGCGAGCGATGTGGGACGGATCTTCAGCGCCGCATCATAATGGGCAAAGGCATTTTCCAGATCACCCAGAGTCTGATACCGGTTCCCGATCGTGACGTGCGCGATCTGCGAATTCGGGTAGAAGCGAAGGACATTTTCAAAGAGCGTCTGCGTATTTTGCCAGACGAGTGACTGCAGGCCGCTCATGACCGCGAACATTCCGATCAAACCTGTACTGATCGCAATGACTGGCGTGCGCCATGCCGGTTTTTTCATCCATGATGCCCCGAGAAGACTCATCGGCAGCATCAGACCGATGCCGGCGACGTAAAAGTAGCGGTTGGAGGTGAAGTAGATGTCCCCCAAGTGCTCTCCGCGACGGTAGAAGAGGAATGTCGGCGAAAGACAGAGCAACAACCAGAGCCAGCCGAAGAGAAAATCCCGGTGCCCTCTGCGTGCAGCGAGAAGAGCGAGGATCGTCAGCAGAACGACGATCAATAGCGAGCTTGTCAGATCAAACGACCCAAACGTGATGGGATCAGTGTACGGGTAGAGGACCGAGAGTCTGATCGGGACGAAGAATTTCAGCAGGAGAAACGTCACCGCTTTTCCGGCGAGAAGCGCAGTCTCCTGTAGTGATGCCGCTGCGACGAAGGCTTGTTTCCCGAGCAAGGCAATCATTCCGAAGATCAAGGAGAGTCCGACATAGGGAAGAATCATCGGCGTCGTTTTCTTCCATGACAGTCGTCCTTCACGCCATTCGATCAAGAGCAGGATCGCGGGGAGCGTGATGATCATCACTTTCGACAGAAGTCCCAATGCAAACGCGGCCAGACTCACCGCCCAGATCCACGTCTTCTTTCTCTCCCGCGCATACAGGTACGCGATGATCGCTGCGAAGAACCATGTGGAGGAAAGCAGATCCTTCCGCGCGCTTGCCCACAGCACAGTTTCGGCATTCAGCGGATGCACGGCGAAGAGCAGTCCGCAGAGAACCGCGGCCGCAGTGCTCCCCGTCAGCAGATAGATCATCCATGCGACGAGGAGGACATTGATCAGATGGAACAGGAGATTGCGGAAGTGGAAGATGAACGGGCTGAGGCCCCCGATCGCGTAATCCATCTGATAGCTGACGAATGTCAGTGGGACGTAGAGCTCGGGATCGTACGACGTGAACGCGGCTTTGATGTTATCGGCCGATAGTCCGTGGGAAATGGGATTCTCGGTGATCAATCCCGGATCATCCCAGTCGACGAAGTCGTTACCCAGGCCCCAAACGAATGTCAGTGCGGGAATTGCCAGGAGCAGGAGGATACTGTTTCTGAGAGTCATTACGGGCCATGGTACGCCGTTTGTGCCATACTGTCGCCATGCGTACAGCAGTAGTGACTGGTGGCAGCGGCTTCTTCGGCGGCATCCTCAAGCGCGCGCTTCTCGAGCGCGGATGGCAGGTGATCAATATCGATCTTGTGAAGGATGATGATCAGCATCCGGAGTTACATTCCGTGCATGGAGACATCAGAAACCGGAAATTACTCGATGATGTCACCGCGAATGAGAACATCGATGTCATTTTTCACTGCGCGGCGATCTTGGCGCATGCCGTCAAAGACAAAAAATTTCTGTGGAGTTCCAATGTCGATGGCACGCGGTCGATTGTGGAGTTCGCGAAGGCTCGTCAGATCCCAAAAATCATCTTCACCTCGAGCAATTGCCTCTGGGGCGAGAGCTTCGGTCGTCCGATCCGTGAGGATGACCAGCCCAATCCCGTCGAGATCTACGGAAAGTCAAAATTGGAGGGAGAGAAGATCCTCATGAGTGAACGTGGGGCGACGGACGTCGTGATTCTGCGCACGCCGACGATTACCGACGCGGGGAGACTCGGTCTCCTCGCGATTCTGTTCGAGTTTATCGACGAAGGACGCAAAGTCTGGACCGTTGGCGGCGGCTACAACCGGTATCAGTTCATGTACGCGGGGGATTTGGTCGACGCCTGCCTCAAAGCTGCCGAGTATCCGGGCTCCGGCATCTTCAACGTCGGTTCCGATAACGTGAAAATGTTCCGCGAAGTCTATCAAGATGTGATCGACAGGGCGCGCAGCGGCAGTCGAGTGGCATCACTCCCCAAAGCTCCCACACTCTTTGCAATGAAGGCGCTGTACTGGCTCGGTCTCTCGCCGCTCGGGCCGTATCAATACAAGATGATCGCCGAAGATTTCGAATTCGATACGTCGAAAATCAAAAAAGAACTCGGATGGAAGCCGACACTGGATAACGGCGAAATGCTCTGGAAGGCGTACGAGTACTACCGGGATCATCGGAAGGAGCTGAAGGGGGGAGAAGGCGTTTCGGCGCACAGGCAACCGGCGAAGATGGGGGTGATTCGGGTACTGAAGTGGCTGTCATAGTTCGAGGCCGCTGCGCGGCACCTCACTATGACAGCCTTGTTACTTCCTCACCCACGTTTCAATCGTGAGTTTGCTGAGCCTCTTCCACCCGCTCGTCTTGAACATCGGTTCGCACTTGCTCAAACAGACAACCGCAGTCGCGCCATTCACAAACTCCGGCTTGTAGCGCCGGATCGGCATATGTGACTCGTATTGCCATTCATGTCCGAATGAACCACTGATCAAGACGGAACCGGAATTCGTCTCACTCATCACTGCCGTCATCACTTCTCGTGCGGGTCCCGGCTCTCTGGGGGGTTGCACGAACCAGGTAATGATCGCGCTCGCGAAGACGAAGCAAGCCAGCAGGGGAAACGCATGGGGATGACGGCGGCCGGAGAAGAGTTTCCAGACGCCTGCGACGAAGAGTGGCGTGAAGAGAATCGCATAGAAGGGATAGGGAACGGATACGGTCACGTAGGCCGTGACGAGAATCAGAGAACCGATGAGCGCCCGGTCTTTTGACTTCAGAATGCCGTAGGTTCCGACCGCACTGATGACGCCGGCTCCACCAACGATCCACAGCTTCGCAGTTCCAAGCAAATGCTCAATGATTCCCGCCCCGGCACCGTCATTGCCGTGGATCACCATCGTCGCGAGCGTGAGGGGATTGCTCAGTGTCCAGAGAACCAGGAGAGCGACAGGACCGAAGACAGAGAACGCCGTTTCTCGGCGCGGTCCTGAGCGCCGGAGGATGCTCCATG
>CAYJTW010000007.1:2026-8900 GCA_964373225.1 uncultured Candidatus Peribacteria bacterium | reverse complement strand
GCGAGGAGAAGTCTCCAGAACATCTCTTGGAAGGGAAGGAGCTCTGTCCATGACATCACCGTTCGCAGGAGCGGGGGATGCGGGTAGGGAATATTGAGGAGATATTTCGCCTCATCGGTGCGCACGCCGCCGAGCGCCTGCCAGTTTGCCAGCGCGATCGCGAGAAGTTCCAGCCCGCCGCCGATGATCCAGTGTTTTTTCACTTGCATGCGCAGAGGGCGGAATCGGAGAGCGAGATCATCGCGCAAGCTTCCGGATCAATACCGCGAATGTGATGGCGGTGCATCAGCCGCACTTTGTCCGCAGTTGCCTCAATCACAAGCATGTCCGAGAGCAGCCAGCCTTCGCGACCTGCTGCAGTCGTCAGTGCATGTCGCACGGCTTCGCGCGTCTGGGAATTAGTGTAGAGCGGCAGAATATTCCAGATTCTCCACAGGAAGAATGTGCCGGGGAGCAGGAGAGCGAAGAGGAAGAGCCGGAATTGGATATGAGGACGAATCATGAGTTGCCGTAGGGGCGTCACAGCGTGACGCCCGTACATCTATACATTCCACGTAAAGAGCCTGCCAATCGTATAGTTCCACATCATGCCGAAGAAGGCACCGATGGCGAGGCTCGTGACGGTCAATGCACCCAAATATAACAGGAGCCCGATGACGGCGATGTTGGCGAACGCGCCGAAGGCGCAGACGATGTTGTACTTCACGAAGCCCGTCACGGCTTTCCATCCTCGGAGCTTCGCATACGAGAACGTCCATGCGTTATTGAGCAGGAAGTTGAAGACGATTGCCGCTTCGATGCCGCCGAACAGGGGCAGCGGGACAAGCGTGGACGACGACGCGCCCAGCGCCGACCGCAACAGGAAGTACGCGGTCAGGTTCACGGCGACCCCCATCAATCCGACCACGCAGTACTCGATCAGTGTGAGGGGAATGAACCTGCCCATGGTGGCGTCGTAGAGGTACTCGAGGAATTCGATCTGCACGCGCCGGCTCAGTTTGCTTTCGCCGTGCGTGCGGACGCCGAAGGTGAAGGGAACTTCGGTTGCGGTCATGCCGGCAGGCGCATGCACGAGGAGATCCAGAAGAATTTTGAATCCCCGCGGATTCAGGCGCGGGAGAATCTCTTCAAATGTTTTCCGATCAATGGCGAAGAATCCGCTCATGGGATCGGTAACGCGGACTCTGCAGAGTCGAAGCGCAAGAGTCGTCGCGATCCGGCTCATCATATGCCGTCGTTCATCCCACTGGCCCACACTCCCGCCTTCCGTGTAACGCGAGCCCACTGCCATGCCCGTTCCACCTTTCACCGCTCCATAGAGTTTTGGTAGTAGGTCCAGATCATGCTGCCCGTCGGCATCGGCAACAGCGAGAACGTCGCCCTTCGCGGCCAAAAATCCCTCGATGACCGCCGCCGACAGTCCTCTACGCCCGACTCTGCGGATCACGCGCAGTTCATCACGAGTCGCAGCCATCTCCTGCGCCAACTTCCACGTCCCGTCGGGTGAATCATCATCAACGACGATCACCTCATGTGGGAGATCACGGAGCATCGATGAGATCTTCTCCAAAATCCCGGGAAGATTTTCGCGCTCGTTATACGTTGGAAGGATGAGAGAAAGCATGGAGGAAGTATGAATCATGAATGACGAATTATGGAATAGAGGAATAGGCGGAGCATTGACTATTTTTTTAAATAATGTATTTTCGTATCATGGAACAACCCCCGAAGGATCACAGACCATTCAAACAAGTAGACAGCAGCGAACCCAGCAAGACGTACAAAGCTATCACTGTTCTCTCCGGAACTTTTTTTGTCGCCGCTCTCTCTTGTTGCTGTTGCGTTCTTCCTCTCTACAAGGGTGTCGAGCAAATCATCTCCGCGAAAAAAGTTGATGCCAAAGATCTGTTCCAAGAGAAGAAGGATGTGCGGGAGAAGTGATGCTGCTACTATTCATGCAATGAACATTCTCGTCACTGGCAGTTCCGGCACTATCGGCACACGCCTCTGCGAAACCCTCCTGCAGCGGTCCTACGACGTGAAAGGCATCGACTGGGTCCGCAACATCTGGCAACCGGCAGTCGATGCCGTCACCACGCTCACTGACCTCCGCGACAGCGATGCCGTCAGCCGGCTCGATTTCCCGGAAGTTGACGTGCTCGTTCACCTCGCAGCCAACGCGCGGGTCTACGAACTCGTGGAGGATCCCGCGCGCGCACGCGATAACATGGTCAGCACCTTCAACGTCCTCGAGTTCGCGCGGCAGAAGGGGATTCGCAACGTCATCTTCGCGTCGTCACGGGAGTGCTACGGCAATCTCCCCGCGCGCAGGTTCAAAGAGGAACTGGCGCGGATCGAAAACTGCGAGAGTCCGTACACGGCGAGCAAGATCGCGGGCGAGGCGCTGATGCACAGTTACACCCGCTGTTACAAGATTGATCACATCATCTTCCGGTTCAGCAATGTCTACGGCATGTACGACGACAGCGAGCGCATCGTGCCGCTCTTCATCCGCAAGATGCGCGCAAACGAACCGGTCACGATCTTCGGTGAAGAAAAGTGCCTGGACTTCACCTACATCGACGACACGATCGAGGGCATCATCGCGGCGATCCTCAAATTCGATGCGGCGCGCAACACCACGCTCAATCTCGCGTTCGGCGAAGGGACGCATCTCATCAATCTCGCCAAGAGCCTCAAGCGCCTCCTCAAGAGCAAATCCGAAGTGACGCTCGGCGCGCCACGCACCGGCGAGGTCATCCGCTACGTCGCCGATATCACAAAGGCGAAGGAGATGCTCGGGTACGATCCCAAAGTCGGATTCCGCGACGGGATTCAGAAAGCGGTCGAATGGTATACGAGGAATGCATAATGACAATGTATTGACAATGTCATTTTCGTTATGTACACTGGCGTCATGAGTACCATCCAGATCAGAACCAACGACAAGACGAAGAGGAAAGCCCAGAAGATCCTCAAGAATCTCGGCCTCGATTTGAGTTCGGCGATCAACGTGTATCTGGTGCAGATCGTCGTCTACGGAGGCATTCCTTTTCCGATTCTCACCGAGAATGGCATGACGCCGCAGCGCGAACAGGAATTACTGCAGGAAATTGAAGAGGCGAAGAAGGGGAAGGGCTACAGAACTGCCAAAGAAATGCATGATGCTATCATGAATGAATGAGCTATCGCGTCTTCGCAACCAAGAGCTACAAGAAGGATTACAAGCGGCTTCGCAAGTCCGGGTTCGATTTGGGTAAGCTCGATGCCGCAGTCGATTTGCTTGCGTCATCCGATGTCCTCCCTCCACAGTTCCGTGATCATGCCTTGCATGGTGTGTTTGCGGGCAGCAGGGAATGTCACGTTGGTCCGGATTGGTTGCTCCGGTACGCGAAGGATGGTGGCCGTCTGATTCTCGTGTTGATCAGCACTGGCACGCATCGGGATGTGCTGGGAATTGAGTGAATCTACCTCTTCTCTTCATGGTAAGACATCTCCAGATTCACATCCCAAAGATTTGATTTATCCGTCCTGCCCGCCGCGATGTTATCGACCGCCATCATCGCGGTGAGCATGCTGTGGTCCTGGTTGTTGTAGCGGTGCATGCCGTTGCGGCCGACGAGGAAGAGGTTCGGGACCGTATTTACGAAATCGCGGACGACATGGAGCTGTTCAAAACTCCCCCAGTAGGCGGGGTAGGCCTTGGGCATGCGCAGAACGCACGCGTCGAGCACGTCTTCTTTTTTCAAGAACCCAATCTTCTCCATTTCGCCGGTGCCGAGGTTGATCAAATCCTGATCGGGCTTGATCCAGAGGTCGCCGCCTTCGTTCACAAAATATTCGAGCCCGATCCACACCGTGTTGCGCCAGTCTTTGACGAGGTACGGACTCCAGTTGTTGAAGATTTGCACGCGGCCGACGCGGACCTCACCTTCCTGAATATAAATCCAGTTGTCCGGCACGGAGGTCGCAACCTTCGTGCCGCCGCGGCGTAGCCCGAAGGGCGAAGCCGGGGCTTTTTCCTGCACATGCAACTTGCTGAGCAGCAGTCCGACCGTCAAAAAGTCGCGGTACTGGAGCCCTTCGGCGACCTCGATCACCGTCGCGGGCGAGCGCGGCGTCATCATGCCGATCAAATGCTTGATTGGCATCGTCGAGAAGAAATAATCGCAGGCAATCTCCTCGCGCTTCCCGGTTTTCACATGTTCGAGAGTCACAGATGTCACTTTTCCATCAGTGAGATGCACTCCGGCAATACGCGTCTGCATCCGAATCTCTCCACCGCAGGTTTTCACCTGCTGTGCGACCGTTTCCCACATCTGTCCCGGGCCGAACTTGGGGTAGAAGAACCGCGTGATGAGGCTCGTCTCGCGCTCCGCCTGCGCTTTTGCAAAGTCGCTGCTCAAAAGGTCTTTCATTGCATGAGTGACTGCCCGCTTGAGCGAAAGTCCCTTGATGCGCTGCGCCCCCCAGTCGGCGCGAATCTGTGCGCAGGGGATCCCCCAGACTTTCTCGGTGTATTTTTCAAAAAATGTTTTGTAGAGCCGGCGTCCGAAGCGGTTGGTGAAGAACGCATCGAGGTACGTTTCGTCTTTGAGGGGGAAGATTTGTGCCTTCATGTAACTCAGCGCGATCAAAAACGTATTGCCCAGCCCGAGTCTCCGCGCGACCGTCAGCGTGATGCCGATGGGGTAGGGGAAGAAGTGCTTCCTATAGAAAATTCGACTGAGTCGGGGACGCTGCAACATAACCGCATCATCTTTCTCTGGATCTGGTGCGGTTTTTTTTACTGTGACAGTTTCGGGCTCGGGTCCGGGGACGGGTTCGGCTGAGCCCGATCCCGAGCCCGTCCCCGAACATTCTCGGCAGAGGTATCTCACAATGACTTCACTCGCATACTCGATCTCATGCCCCTTCTCTTCCGTATCCGCCGCCGCCGCCCCCTGCCTGGGCAGAATATTGAACCACCAGTTCATCACGCGGTCACTCTTGGAGAAGAATCTGTGTCCGCCGATGTCGATGCGGTTGCCTTTGTAGTTGAACGTCTGCGCGATGCCGCCGATGGCATCCGTTGCTTCGCAGACGAGCGGCGTGACGTCGGTTCGCGCCAGCAGTTCGTATGCTGCCGTGAGGCCGGCGGGGCCGGCACCGGCGATGAGGGCAATTTTTTCACTCATAGAAACAGGGTATCAGAAAGCCGATGTCATGCTGAGCTTGCGAAGCATCGACATCGGCGTGTCTCCTTCGCAAGCTCAGGATGACACGCCAAGTCTTCTTTTCATCCATTTCCATCCCATCTTGAACAATTCTCTACGCCGAATGCGCTTCGCCAGCGTTTTCATCGGTCCGTGGGGTAGCGCGTTGATCAACAGCCTGAATGTCCTGAGCCGGTCACTTCTCCCCGCACCGCTTTCTTCATTCTTTGCCGTCGCCGCATTTGCATGGACGCGGAATTCTCCGAGTTTCTGTTCTATCCACCAGCCGTCGGTCTTCAGCAGGCAGCGAATCCAGTACTCCGCATCGAGCCCTTGCTTCATATCTTCGCGGAACGGGCCGACGTTCTGCATGAGCGACCTACGCAGCACGACGAAACTCGGCTCGCCGATCAAGTTCGGCCGCAGTCCGCATTCGATCCATGCCGTGAGGAATTCTTCGCGACGAATTTGTCCGTCCTTCATCACCGAATGTCGCAGATCTTTCACCTCTTTATATATCCCGGTCGCGGCAGCCGTCGTATTTCCTTCTATCCGATACGCGTGATTCGCGGCGACGAAGCCGACGTCCGGGTTCCGCTCCAAAATCTCCACTGTCCGTTTCAGATATCCCGGATGCCAAAGATCATCTTGGAAAAGATAGGCGACGAAGGGGGCTGATCCGTGATGCACACAGGCGTTCCAGTTCCCACCGATACCCCTGCGCACCGGACTGCGGTGGAATCTGCATCGCGGATCGCTGGCATACGGCCTCGTCATTCCTTCAACATCTGTCCGCGATGCGTCATCGTGGACGATCAGTTCCCAGTCCGTGAACGTTTGGGCGAGCACGGAGTCGATTGCTGCCCGAAGGTGGTCGGGCTTGGGTTCGTAGGTGGGGATGAGGACGGAGACGGTCGGCATCGATGAAATAAACGAAATAAATGCAATAAATGAAATAAAGGATAACGAATACTAGCACGTATCGTTTATTTCTCTTATTTCTTTTCTTTCTTCTATTTCATTCAAGAATGACTTTGGCATCCGCTTCCTCGTACGCTTGCCTCCGGCGAGCTACTCGGAATGACAATCTATTCCACAATGACTTTGGCATCAGCGATAACAACGCCATCAGATCGCACAATGACCGGATTCAAGTCCAATTCCTTGATCTGTGGGCAATCGGTCACGAGACGACTCACGGCGGCGATTATTTTGGCAAGCGCAACAATGTCCGACTGCTCCTTGCCCCGCAGCCCCAAGAGCATCTTCCAACTGCGCAGTTCCTGCAGCATCGCGTACGCGTCATCTTCGCCAATCGGCGCGATGCGGAACGATGTGTCTTTGAACAGTTCCGTGTAAATGCCACCGAGACCAACCATCACGAGATGCCCGAAGTTCGGATCTTTGATCGCGCCGACGATGAACTCGTCGCCGGCGGGGAGAAATTGCTGGATGAGGACGCCGTTGATCGTTGCCTGCGGGGCATGTTTTTTTGCGTTGGTCATGATTTCTTCAAACGCAGGTCGAAGACCTGCACTGGATGTGATGTTCACCCTCACACAACCAATGTCGGTCTTGTGGAGAATCTGCGGCGAACTGATCTTGGCGACGACAGGATAGCCGATCTCTTCGGCGAGCCGTACGGCTTCATCCGCATCACGGGCGACGGCGGAGGAGGG
>CAYJTW010000007.1:0-1926 GCA_964373225.1 uncultured Candidatus Peribacteria bacterium | reverse complement strand
ACGACCGGCATCAGCGGGTATTTCGCGTGCACATCGATGATCGCCTGCGCTATTTCCTCACACGGCGTCATCACCTGCGGGGTGAGGAGCGCCGCGACGCCGTCGATGTTGCGGTCTCTTCCGCATGCCGCGAGAGCCGCGCCGTAGCGGTCAGCAACGGCATCACCGAGGACGTCGATGGGATTGCGGACACTCGCCGCGACGGGCAGCAACTTCTTCAATGCATCGGCATTCGCGGGATCGAGTTCAGCCAAAATGAGCGGAGACGTCGACGTCTCCGCTCCAATGCGCTCCGCGGCGTCGGTTGCCAGAATTCCCGGTCCTCCGGCATTCGTGATCACCGCGATGTGCGGAGAGAGAAGACGGGGCTGGGTCGAGAGCGTTCTCAGGAGATCGAGAAATTCCTCCGTTGTCCGGGCCCGGTGAATTCCCGTTTGCGCACAAACCGCATCAATCGCCGCGTCGGAACCCGCCAGCGCTCCGGTGTGAGAGGACACCGCTTTCTTCCCGCGCTCGGATGTTCCGGATTTGATCAGGACGATGGGTTTCTTTTGAGCGACATCCCGCGCCGCGCGCAGAAAGCGCGCTCCTTCTGTAATGCTCTCGGCATAGATGCCAATAACTTTTGTTTCCGGATCATCTTTGCAGAGTTCCAGAAAATCACACTCGTTCATCACGGTCTTATTGCCCATGCTGACGACGAGCGAGAAGTCCATGCTCAGTGACGCGGAGGAATCGAGCAGCGCGACGGCCAATGCTCCCGACTGGCTCAACAGCGCGATCGACCCGGCGTTCTCCAGATTTTCCGCAAACGACGCGTTCATGCCGATCGAGGGACGGATCACGCCGAGGCAGTTGGGTCCGACGAGTGCAATTCCGTACTGCCCGGCGATCCGCTTCAGGTCTTGCTCCAGCGCGTGACCCTCATCCGTTCCGGTTTCACCGAACCCGGCGCTGATCACGATCACGGTTTTGATCCCCTTCTTGCCACATTCTTCCAGAATTCCCGGCACGGTCTTGCCCGGTGTCACGATGACGGCAAGATCCACCCTTCGCTCCGGCTCAGGGCAAGCTTCCAAACTCTCTGCGAGTGCTGAAACAGATGGATATACTTTCATCCCCAGAATTGCACCGCCCTTCGGGTTGACCGGATAGAGTTTCCCTTTGAATCCCTGCGTCAGGATATTGTTGAGCACCATATGCCCGACTTTGGTCTCCTCCGCGGAGGCGCCGATCACCGCGATGCTGGAGGGGGAGAGGAGGGACATGTGTGATGATGATCGTGACACCCATTTATGGAGTTGTTCCACTTTCTTCTTTAGTAATCACTTCAATCAATTCCTTGGTTCCTTTATCCAAGGCTTGCTCAGTCAATTTATTTGAAGCCTGTGGCAGGCTCTTCGAAAGTACTTGGCTGACTTGCCCCACGTTCACTGATGTCACTCGCGAGAGGAATGCGCCGACACGTTTTTCCACTAATTCGCCGCCTCCAGATGCTAGGGCACGTACGGCAGTGTTGATCAATAGACTGGTGTAATCGGGTTCCTGCGCCGCCACTCTGCGCCAGATCTCTTCACCAGGGACGCCCTCTCGAAACATCTCTGCAATCCAATGTAATTGATCTTTTAGGCGAGCTGACAGTTCATTGATCGTTGCCGGAATCAAGTGTCGTGCTATGCCCTGTAGAGCAGCTTTAATGCCTGGCGCACCATTAACACCAATCCGTTGCAGCAATGGACCTCCAACGTATTTTAACAGTCCTTTTGTTGTTTTCGCCATCGCGTAGTCGATGGCATTATTTTGCAGAGTTTCATTAATGTCCGCTCCTCCTAAAATACTCCCAACTGTGTCTGCTGCATAATAGACCTCTGCGCCCCATGGCACCATCGAAGCTCCGGTAGCCGCGATTTCCCTGGTCTTTTTTAG
>CAYJTW010000006.1:23381-27247 GCA_964373225.1 uncultured Candidatus Peribacteria bacterium | reverse complement strand
ATCCTCTTCATCAGTTTCGCTTTCAGCGCGGCATCTGATTCACCGAGAATTCTGAGCGCGCAGAGCGCGGCGTTCTTGTAATTCAAGACCGTCATCACGGGAACATCCGAGGGCATGCGGAGATTGCTGTGGATGTCGGTCAAATACTCCGTCAGATCCTTGTACGGCGGGCAGTTGATCACGGGGTGCACGCAGCTGCCGGCCACGACTCCACCGAGGCCGTTACTCATCCCGACGACGGTAATCACCACCGTCGGATCTTTTCGCGCGTTGAGTTTCTTCACTTCCTCAATGACCTTCTCGGGCACCTTGTGCGCCGAGGCGACGATGATTTCGGAGGGCACGTCAAACTCCTTCAGGAGATCGGCGATCTTCCGGGTGAAGTCGATATCCGTCTTCGAGCCTAAAAGAAAAGCGACGTGCATGGGACGAGTATAGGGCTAGGGCTAGGGTGAGGGCTAGGAATTCCGTTTCCGTGTATGCTACCGTTCCGCGGTTGTTCATTTTGACACGTGCGCCCGTAGTTCAGCCTGGATAGAACGCCAGATTGCGGATCTGGAAGTCGTAGGTTCAAATCCTGCCGGGCGCACCACGTAAAATCGCTGCGCGATCACGTGGCGCAGCCAAAACATCGTCATGTGGCTGTGCCACGTGGCGGCGAAGCCGCTTTACGTGGGGATGTAGCTCAGCTGGCTAGAGCGTCTGCATGGCATGCAGAAGGTCAGGGGTTCAAGTCCCCTCATCTCCACCACACTTCGCTCCCTGCGGGGAGCTTCGCGTGGCGAGCCAAGAGCTTGTCATTGTTTTTGTGGCGAAGTGGGGCATTTGCAATAAAGATAATAATGTGATATAAAAGATCTATGACCGGTGTAGAGAGATCGTTCGTTGTTGAGTCTCCGGTAAAGATTCATCTTAGACCTGCTGGCGATATCGTTGAGTACTTCATAAAATTCACGGCGGAAAATCCGACAGTGCAAACATGTCTCAAGCTCGATTCTTTGGACCCAGGATTTGATCAAGAAAGAGATGGCGAAGAATGCGACAACCCGACAAGCATGACAAAAGTACTCATGTTTTTTGGGGTTGCTTCGAGTGGCTGGGATACGGAAAAAAGATTCGGAGTCTTATTGCGAGGACCGGAGCAAACGGTGACATCACTTGCTCGAAAGGTTCATCAGGAATTGCAAACAATGGCGAATACTTGGACGAAGTACACGGCTGAAAACAGAACTATGCATGATTAGTATTTTGCTGGGTTGGTCATTGTACCCCCTCCATCTCTCTAATGCGGACAGGAATCGTTTTTAGCTTCCTCACCTCCTTCGCTACAACCCTATACCGCGCCCCTGATCGTTGCCTCTCATGGGATTCTAGATGCTCCATGGCTAGCACAAACGAACAGTAGAAGAATTTGTACCCATTACCCCATCGCTCACCAAAATTTCCTTCGTCCTGTAGCTCAGCTGGCCAGCCGCGCTCGGCGCGGCAATAACATCAAATGACCACTAATGGCTGTACTCGCAGTAGCCTGCTCCATTACCATTTCCTTTATGAAGATCATCCTTGCCGTCACAGATTCCAAGGGGAAAAGTCTGGTGTTTGCTACGGATGTCCTCAAGTCCTATTCCCTCAGTGAATCGATCAAACTGGCAAAAGAGGTGAAACTGGAATCGGTTCATACAGTGAAAACGAGACAGGGTTCCTACCTTCGGACGAACCCCAATACGATGGAAGACGATAATCTCGATACACTCTCCCTCTCAGCATACAAGCTCTTCCTTTCGCTCGATGACATACAATATTTCCTATCCGAAGATGGTTGGAAGACCTACAAAAACTACCTTACACTTCATGGTCGCAGCATCGAAGAACGGGGCGAGTATGTGATCTATATTGACGGTTACCCGCTGATTACCAAAGAGCAAGTCGTTGAAAAACTTACACCATATCGAGAGCTTGTTCTTCCAGCTGCTAAACAATTCTTCGTTGACCCCTATGCTCTTGGAGCCATTGCCGTCGACGAAATTGCTCGTGCTCACCCATGGGAAGATGCACTGGATAAGCTGGGAGCAGTCTTTGTTGGAAAAAACACATCCGCTGGTATTGCACAGGTTGCGATAGACACTGCAAAAGATCTCATAAAACGTGGATACTACAATCCAAATCCTAGCGACAGGAAACTCTCAAAAGAAAACATCAGGGAGACATCAAGAGCGTATGTGTATGCATATGTTGTGCAACCGGAACATTCCATCCGTTTCGCAGCTGCAAGGATTCGTTACCTGATAGATCGATGGGCACCATTTGTTGATATCAGCAAGAAAGTGGAAATCATTGGAACACTGTACTCACTTCCCGATGGCAAGACATCTCCTCATCCGCATCCAGTATCGAACAGCAGGGGACTGCAAATATCACAGGAATTCTATCCGATCGCCCGTACAATTCTCACAGGATCATGAGTGCTGTTCCGTATGTATCATTGGCTTTGGTTACTGTCCTCCCTGTACTCATTCGTACACAAAAGCTTCGGAGAACAACAAAAATTGCCGCTTGGACGATATTGAGCTTCTTTGTTGTTATAGTATGTATATACCTGACAGTATTTCTGGCAATCCTCATCAAGGACATGGATTGAGCTGAGTGCATTCACGCGTTGATCAACGTCTCCACCTCCTTCAACGTCTCTTCCAGCTTCCCCTCGATATTCTTCACCTGCGCCGTGCAGAGCTCCGCATACGCCAATTCCTTCTCCATGCTCGAGATCCGGTGTTTGAGTTCATCGGGCGCCATCGGGGCGCGTTTCGTGATGTGCTTGATGAGCTGCTCTTTATTCTCGGGCAGGATGAAGATCGACTGGAGCGTGTACTGCGCATGGGTTCCCTCAAAGAGGGGATGGCGGCGGATGGAGTCGAAGCCCTGCACGTCGACTTCGCGGATCACCGTCTGACCTTTCTCGATGTGTGGGATGATCTCGTCCACGAGCGTGCCGTACCGCGCGCCTTCGTGGACCGTTGCCCACTCGAGAATCTTCTTCTGCTCGAGCAGTTGATCGAACTCGCTGTCCGTCACGAATCTGTAGAGCTCATCTCCTTCGCCGTCGCGTCTCGGTCTGGTCGTGGCCGAGCGCGGGAAGTGGAATTCGGGATGGCGGGCTCGGAGTTTTTTGAGGATCACGCTCTTGCCGACGCCGCTGGGGCCGATGATCAGGACGAGTTTTCCGTTGTTCATAATCGGATGCTATCTCAGTTGTTCCATTGACGGGAAGGGACCGAAGGCACCGAGGGGACCGAAGTGACCGAGGTAACGGGGTTGAGGAAAGAGCGATTTTCCGCTATACTAAGAGGATTTGTTCATTGAAAACTCTCTACCCATATCGAGGCCGGGAGAGGCGAGGGATGACTCCGGACACTCCATATTCGGAGCCTGCTTTCCGCGACCGTCACCCTCACCCCTCCCTGCCTCCGTCACGTACAATCGCTCACGCGATCACGTGACACGCAACGCCCTGTATCTGCGAAGGTACCCGGACGACTCGTTGCACCGAGGTTCTCTCCTTGTGAGGGATCTTCTCTTCGCATCTCCTTACACGCTTGCACTGCAGGTGTGTCCCGATGTGAAGTCACAAACACAAACACGTGTTCTTTCGTTCAAAGAAACACACACATGAGCGGCGCGCTCATCCACTGCGCCAAAGGGTAGGGAGCTACGGCGCCTTGTCGACGTCGTAACCCCCGCTGCACCTCAGTCTCACGATTGAAGTAGCGGGGTTTTTTTTATATTCGCACGTCGAAGACGTGCGCTATAGTAACGATATGCCCCGCACAAAGATCGCCATCCTCTATGTCGGCGGATCCATCGGGATG
>CAYJTW010000006.1:0-23371 GCA_964373225.1 uncultured Candidatus Peribacteria bacterium | reverse complement strand
AGGAGCTTTGATACATCCCGCTATGTCATCCCGAGTAGAAATTGCCGCAGCAATTTCGTACGAGGGATCGTACGAGGGATGATACTTTTATATTTTGGATCCTGGCATTTGAAATCTATACTCCACTCATGCCCCGCACAAAGATCGCCATTCTCTACGTCGGCGGATCCATCGGGATGGTCATGAACCAGAAGACCGGACGCATTGAGCCGATGGAATCGCTCAGCATGATCCATCGGGTGATTCCCGAAATGCAGAAAGAAGTGAGCCTGGAGTTCTTCGCCATTTCCAACGTCGGCTCGTCGGAAGTCACTCCCGATCACTGGATCGAAATTGCCCGGAAGATCGAAGATATGTACGAAAATTTTGAAGGATTCGTCGTGATTCATGGCACGAACACCATGAGCTACACCGCCTGCGCGCTCAGCTTCGCGCTGCAGAACCTGCGCAAGCCGGTCATCATGACGGGAGCGCTCCTGCCGATCAACGACATCGCCGGCGACGGCCGGATGAACATCATCTTCGCCATCCGCGCCGCGCAGCTGGATATCGCCGAGGTCTGCGTGTGTCTGGGACCCAAAGTCATCCGCGGAACCCGCGCAAAGAAGGTCGACGAATCACTGCTGCAGACGTTCGACAGTCCGCGCTTCCCCGCGCTCGCCGACTTCAGCACCGATGTGCACCTTCACCCGTGGCGCATGGTCCGTCGCAAGCGAACGCTCCTCAGCCGGCCGACGTTCGATCCGAACGTGATCCTGGTGCACCTGACACCGGGCATGCCCGATGCGTACCTGGCAAACGTGATCGCGGCCAAGTCGCACGGCATCCTCCTGCGCGCGTACGGGCCTGGCATGGTGAGCGAGCGCCTCTTCCCGTGGCTGCGGCAGCTCAAGCACGAGGGAATCCCCGTCGTCATGATCTCGCAGACGCTGCGCGGCGCCGTCGATCTTCACCGGTACCGGAAGCAATTGACGATGGAAGGCCTCGGGATCATCTCGGGCAAGAACATGGGGCTCGAGTGCGCGACGGTCAAACTGATGTGGGCGCTCACCCAAGCGAAAACTCCTTTGAGGCTCCGCGAGTTAATGGAGAGGAGTCTGGTGGGGGAGTTGGATGAATAAGGATTCCGAGGACTCCAAAGAGTCCAAGGACCAGTTGGAATTGTCGTAGGGATCATGGTGCTTGTTCTCCTCTCTTCACCCTTTTTTGCCCTCGTCGTCCTCTTCATGCTTCTCCATCATCTTCTTGCCGATGATCGAGCCGATCGCGCCGCCGATGATGAGACCGACGATCACCTTCTCGAACAGCTTCTTCTTCGGTTTTTCTTTACGACGAAAGGGCCACATGGACGTAGTATAGCAGGTTTCGGGGAGCGGGTTACGAGTTACAAAGGATTATTACAGGTCGATTTCCGGGTATGTTTTCAGATGTTCCAGAATTTCTTCCTGCACGGTCTTCAACTTCTCCGGACTGCGCGCTTCCATGCAGACGCTGATGCACGGGCTCGTATTACTCTGTCTAATTCCTGCCCAGGCGCCGTCGCCGAAATCAATGCGGGCACCATCGAGGGTGATCACGGGGTGACTTTTCGCGAAGTGCCCGGTGATCGCGGCGATCACTCTGCCTTTTGCGTCATCCGGACAGTGAGGCCGTAACTCGGGTGCTTGATAGACTGTAGGGAAAGAAGAGATGCGAGACGAAAGTGTAGGGCTGGGGTTGGGGTTTGGGTTAGGGTTAGGGTTAGGGTCGTTGAGGATAGAAAGGACCCGCAAGGCTGCTACCAGAGCGTCATCAAAACCGTGGTAATCCTCAGCACAGAAAAAGTGACCCGATTGTTCGCCGCCGAGCAGCGCCCCGTGTTCGCGCATCGCGTGCTCCACGTAGGAGTGACCGACTTTGCACATCATGGGCTTGCCGCCCCATCGTTCAATCTCCGTCTGAAGAATCCCCGAATTGCTGACCGTGAAGATGACGGGTTTTCCGGGATGACGCGAGAGGTGATCCTGTGCGAGGAGAAGGAGAACATGGTCGGATGGCCAGATGGTGGCCCGTTCATCAACCAAACCCAGCCGGTCTCCGTCGCCGTCAAACGCGATGCCGAGGTCGGCGCTGACCTCCTTGACCTTCGCCTGCAGGTCCCTGAGCGTCTCGTGCTTGCTCGGATCCGCTGGATGATTCGGGAATGCCCCGTCGGGTTCGGTATAGAGCTCGATGACTTCTGCCCCCACACCTCGCAGGACGTCACAGCTCACCGGTCCGGCGATGCCGTTGCCCGCGTCGACCACGATCGTGAGTCCTTTTCCCGCGTTCTTGAACGTCCTGGTCAGCAGTTCTTTGTACGACGTGACGGCATCAATCTCTTCGCGTGTTCCCTTCCCGGGGAGGAAGTCACCTGCTTCGATCAGACTGCGTAACTCCTGCAGGCTCTCGCCGCTGAACGCTTCGGCGCCGCGGATCTGGAGCTTGAGCCCGTTGTCTTCCTTCGGGTTGTGGCTGGCGGTCACGTGTACGCCGCCGTCGAGTTTCCTCTCACAGATCGTGAAGTAGTTGAGTGGGCTCGGCGTCGGGCCGATCATCAGGACTCTGCATCCCGCCATCATCAGTCCTTCGATCACTGCGGCTTCGAGCTCCGGCCCATGCGTGCGCGCATCGCGCCCTACGACCACCTCAGGATGGTCTTTCTTGTATAGGCGTCGCAGGACCGTGCCGAATCCTCTTCCAATCTGACGACATGCGTCAGTGCTCAGTTGAGAATGGGCTTTCCCCCGAATGTCGTACGCCCGAAAAATATGCGGATCAATCATCAGGAACAGACTATCAGACGGATCGTTTTTCTGCAGCCAGAAAGCAAAATCCGCTATTGCGACGGAAATGTTGTCAGAAGGAACGGTGCGGGGTAGCATCCAAAGAAATCCCCCCACATTCCTATGGCCAAGGCCCTTGCGCGATCCAAGAAGAAAAAGACGTCGGCGAAGAAATCCCCGATGAAGCGTACGGTGAGGAAAGTCACCCTTCGACACGGCTCAGGGCTGGTGGGGAAAAAGAAGCTCGTGAAGAAAATCGCCAAAAAAGCCACAAAAAAGCTTATCCGTGCTGCTTCCCGCAAGAAGCCCGCAATGGCAGGCGTGGTCGGCAAAGTGGTGCATTATTACGACCGGATCGGCGTGGCGATCGTGGAGCTCACGGGACCGGTTCTGGTGGGCGATATCCTCATCTTCCGCCGCGGCAAACGCGAATTCATCCAGCCGGTCAGTTCCATGCAGATCAATCACCTGCCTGTGGAAAAGGCGGGAAAAGGGAAAGTCGTCGGCATCAAAGTTGTCCAGGTCGCGGATCCCGGCACGATCGTCCTCCATGGTTGATATTTTCTCAGCGGAGACGCCCCCTCGGCCCGGTTCGGGGCAGGCTCTGTCTCCGCTGACATGTACCCCCCACTTCTATGTCGGTTTGCGGTTCCTGTCATCGTGAAATCCGTATCTGCGATACCTGCGAAGGGCTTCTGTGCGTCGACGATTGCCCGGATCGCCTTGAGGACGGATGTACGTGTGAAGAAGACGAAGATGAAGATCATGGCCTATAATCACCATATGCATTCAGTGAGGATCGTTGGCGCTCTGAACGTCACTCCGGATTCTTTTTATGACGGAGGGAAATATCTCGAGATTGACGCGGCGGTGGAACGTGGAGCGCAGATGATCGTCGATGGCGCGGATATCGTTGAGATCGGGGGGCAATCCAGCCTCAACGCTCCGGAGATTTCTGCAGAAGAGGAACTGCAACGCGTCATTCCCGTCCTCACGTCTCTGCGCAAGCGTTTTCCGAAGCAGGCATTCAGCGTCGATACGATGACGGGTGTCGTGGCGGAAGCAGCCATCAAAGAGGGTGCGACGATGATCAATGATGTTTCCGCCGGTCGTCGCGATCCACATCTCTTCTCTATCGTTGCCGATGGGGGAGTCCGGCTTGTTCTCCTGTACAGCAAAGACATTCCGCCAACCGTCATCGGCGACCGGGACTACGACGATGTTGTCGGTCACATCAAAGGTTTTCTCTCAGAGCGGGTGGAAGCGGCAATTGAAGCGGGCGTCTCGCGCGAAAAGATCATCATTGATCCCGGGCTCGGCTATTTTGTCTCCACCGATCCGAAATACTCGTTTGAGATCATCCGGCGACTGCAAGAATTCGCGTCACTCGGATTCCCGGTTTTCCTCAGTCCGTCGCGCAAATCATTCCTCGCGGGTTCGATAGGGGAGTTTCGCGAAACGCCCCTACCGCCGTCTGACCGTCTCCCCGCAACGATCGCGGCATCGGCAATCGCGGTCATGAACGGGGCGGCGTACATCAGGACGCATGACGTTAAAGACGTGAGAAGGGGGTGTGAGGCAGCAAAAAGGCTCGTTAACTCGTTCATTCGTTAACTCGCAAAACTTCATACGAATGAACCAGTTCACGAATTAGCGAGCTCTTATTGCACCCCCGGCAAAATCACAAAATTCACGATCGCCAAACTCATCATAATCAAAATCATGCCGATTGCCGCGCGGATCAGGAGGCTCTTCGCTTTGGTGAAGTTCTCCTCGTTGCCCATGTTGAGCACGCATTGGAACCCCGCGTAGATCACGACAACCGTCGCCGCAAGGGCGAGGAAGCCCATCGCGAAGCTGACGAGTTGCATGGCGGCCGCAAGAACGGGAACGGGGTTCTGCGTGCTGCCCACAAAGCCATCGCTGAGGATGTACCGGAAAACGAGCAGAATCACGCCGAAGACGACGCCGAAGAGTGTTTTGCGCATATTGGCGATGCCCTCCTCACCCGTCGATTTTCCGATGCCTTTGAGCGCGGAAATGATGATCATCAGGACTGCCAGCGCGGCGACCAGGACAAGAACCCAGTTGATGATGCCGGTGACTTCCGTGCTCAACACCGAGACGCCTTGCCCGATGCCCTGCGTCGGCACTTCTCCGCCGCTGCCGTAGAACGCAGCGATGAACGGATCGATCAAGTACGCCATGATGAGTCCGGCGATGGTGCCGGTCATCACCGCCCGGGATTTGGTGATCACGTCGTCTTCCTGACCGATGATCATGCGGTAGCCGAAAATGACGATCACGAGGATCGCGACGACCGTCAGAATCGGCCGGAAACGGTCGACGATGATTTCGGCGAGCTGCACGAATCCGCACGCGGTATTGCCCGTGCAGACGCCGTTGGGGAACATGAACGGCAGGCCGCCGCCGACGGATGCCACGGTATCGCTTACGAGATTCTGCGCGAGCGCCAGAGAGGGCGGGAGCAGGGCGATTGCCGCGAGAAGGAAACAGATGGGGCGTTTCATGGAGTGATTACAGAGCGATAAAGGCGGTCACAAGCGCGTACGAGACGAGCACCACGATGAGCGCCATGATGGCGGTTTTGATCATATTCTTCGCCTTGTCCTTCATGGTTTCGTCAAAGGAGACGATCAGCATGACTCCTGCAACGACGATGGTGAGCACCGCCAGGAAGCCGAGAATCATGAGCAGGTAATTGGCGATGCCGGCGATTTCGCCGGCGAGGACGCTTGACCCCCCCGCACCCGGCAGGACGGAAACCGCGATGACGTTGCCCAGCATAATGATGCCCGCGCCGATGAAGCCGGCGATGAACCGTGTCTTGGCTTTGTTGATCATTTCATCCTCGCCGTGGGAGCTGATGAGACGGAATGACTGGATGACGATATTCACCATCAGTGTGATGGCAATGATCAACTTGAAGTACGTCACCACGTTGCTGACGCCCGATTCGACTATGCCGGCATTCACCAGTTTGAAACCGGTTTCCGTCGGTGAGAACGCCATCACGAACCAATGGGACAGACCGATGATGGCGAGCCCCGCGATGATGTAGATGTACGAAGTGCGCGCGTCTTTGACCGTCGATTCCTCGCTGCTCAACGCCACCATCCGGATGGCGGCGATGAAGAGACTGATGATCGCCACCGCGATGATGCCGACTTCCAGTGCAACGACGATTTTTTCAAACACGTAGACGCTCAGTCCCGCGGCGCCTCCGCCGCCGCCATTGCAGGGGAGGAAGTTACAGAGGACGCTCACGGATCCTCCGTCGATGGAGTAGGCGTGGACGCCCAAGGGGAGGAGTGAGAGGGCGAAGCCGATAATGAGGGTAATTGCCGTCAAAAGTAGATTCAGGGAAATCCTGTCATTATAGCAGAAAAGCCGTATTTGAGGAAATAGAAGCAATCAAGGACCAGGCACATCCTCTATTGCCTCTATTTCTTGTATTTCTTCAATTCCTTTTGCGACATCGAAGGAATATCATCCTCCTATGCAATATTCTCTCGTCCGCTCCCAGCCCCTCACCCTCTCCGCGTCCACGGAGTCCACGGTCTACGGTCTCTTCGCGCTCGCGATGGCCCTCACGCTCGCGGGTGTCTACGTTGGCATCCAGTTCTATGTCCAGCTCCTGACGAGCGGGATGGCGCTGCTGCTGGTCTTCGTCGAACTCGGCATCGTCTTCACCTCGCGATGGTGGATGGAGAAGTCGCCGCTCAATATCCTCCTGTTCGGTCTCTTCCCGCTGCTCTCCGGCATCACGATTACCCCGTACATTCTCTCGGTGCTGATGGAGTACGCAAACGGTCCCGCGATTCTCCTCAACGCGTTCGCCGCGACGGTCTGCATGGGGTTGGCCGCGGCCGTCTTCGCCCGCACGACGCAGTGGAACCTCGGTGTGATGGGACGCGGGCTCTTCTTCGCCCTGCTCGGCCTCATCGCGATGGCTGTGCTCCAAATCTTCATTCCCTCGTTCCGTACGGGTCAAATGGAACTGCTGCTCTCGGGCGCGGGCATCGTCATCTTCGCGCTCTTCACCGCGTACGACATCCAGCGCGTGCAGACGATGGCGAAAGCCGGGGCAAATCCCTTCATGCTCGCGTTGAGTCTCTATTTGGATCTCTTCAACCTGTTCCTCTACGTGCTGAGGTTCATGATTGCGATATCGGGGAACAGGCGCCGAAGCTGGTAGGACGAAATATCGACTCGTTAATTCGTTAACTGGTTCATTCGTGTGAGGCTATACGAGTTAACGAATTAACGAGTTAACGAGCATGTTTTTCGCTTTACATAGACAATCTCCATCTATACTCTTTGCCCACTATGGGCAAGCGACCCACCCCGAAAAAGCGAAAAGCGAAGTCCCACGGGCGGACACAGCACAGCATTTTCCTGCAGAAGGAAGTGCGCCGTCTGCGCAATCTCCAGAACTCGCCGTACGCCGGGCCGGTGCCGCCAAAGGACAGGGCACGGAAGGCGTTGCAGAAGATCACGAGGGTGAAGGCGTAGTGGGAGTTCAGTGACCGACGCAGAAAGAATATTAGAGTATTAGAGTACTAGGCACTTTCACGTGGACGGATGATTTCATACACGTTCGTCGCTGGTTCCTACTATTCTAGTATTCTAGTATTCTTACGTCATGGCCCGTCGCCGTCACCTCTCCCGTATCGCCGTTATGCAAGTACTCTTCGAGCGCGAAAAGCATCCGGCGATGCTCCCGCCGGAAAAGGCGCTGACGCAGAACGCCGGTGAGCTTGGGGAGTACGACAGTGATTTCGCGCAACTGCTTCTCCTTGGTCTGCTTGAAAAAGAGCAGGAGGTGAAAAATGCCGTGCAGCTCCATGCTCCCCAGTGGCCGCTCGAACGGATGGATCCGATCTCCCGCTGCATCCTTCTCGTCGGCGCCTACGAGCTGCTCTTCAACAAGGACGCCCCTCCGGCGGTTGTCATGAACGAGGCAATCGATATCGCGAAAGAGTATGGAACCGAAGAAGGAGGAAAGTTCGTCAACGGGGTGCTCAATGCGATTGCGCATGCAGACGCTCGTTAATTCGTTAACTGGTTAATTCGTATGAGGCTATTCGAGTGAACGAATTAGCGAGTTAACGAGCATGTTTGTACCGTGTACACTGCATCTGTATGGTCAATCCATCCCCCTTCACCGACCTCGAACGCGCCATCGGCATCAATTTCCGCAAAAAGGACCTCCTCCGCCAGGCGCTCATTCACCGTTCCGCCGTCCGTGAATCCCATGCGTACGGGAACAATGAGCGGCTGGAGTTCCTCGGCGACGCCGTCCTGGAACTTGCAACGACCGAGTATCTCTTCGCCCTGAGTGACAAAGCCGAAGGTGAGCTCACCAACTGGCGGTCGGCACTGGTTCAAGGCGAACATCTGGCGGAGATCGCGAAGGACCTCGAGCTCGGGCAGTACCTCTCGATGAGCCGCGGAGAGGAGGCGAGCGGGGGGCGCACGAAGGTCAGTACGCTGGCCAATGCACTCGAGGCCGTCATCGGCGCGATCTATCTGGATAAGGGGTACGACGTCAGCAAGAAGTTCTGCGAAAAGTTCATTCTCCAGGATCTCGACAGGCTCCTGGCCGCGGGCAAGCACCGTGATGAAAAGAGCGTGTTCCAGGAGATCGTGCAGGAGAAAAACGGCGTCACTCCTCATTATGAGGTGACCGAAGAAGAAGGGCCGGATCATGACAAGCAGTTCACGACTGCGGTCTACATCGGCGAGGAGAGGGTTGCGGAGGGGAAGGGGAATTCAAAGCAACGCGCGGAACAGGCGGCGGCGAAGGCGGCGCTCAAGGCGAAGGGGTGGAAATAATCCGAATGCCGTTGGTGGAGCCAGGGGGAATCGAACCCCGTTCGGGGATTCTCAAGTCTCCGAAGCCGACCTGGCCTGGCCCCATACGGCAAGTGAAGTGTAATGAATACTAGACATTGACAACAGTAAATTGCCTCTGTACAATCTCGGTAGATTCTCAAGTCTCCGAATGCCACCCGGGCATCGAACCCCGTCTCGACGGGGTTTTTGTTCTACCAATTTCATCTCAATATCATCCTCACTGGAGGCACGAACGTACGAGGAGCCCGCGCTGTTATCCCATCTTGATTTCAATGTCCACACCACTGGGGAGACTCAACGACTGCAGGCTCTCCACCGTCTTGAACGTCGTCTCCGTCAGGTCAATCAACCTCCGGTGGATTCGCATTTCGAACTGATCCCGCGCGTCCTTCTTCACGAATGTCGAACGGTTGACCGTGAACTTGCGGATGTGCGTGGGGAGGGGGATCGGACCGTGGACCACGGCGCCGCTGCGTTCGGCGGTCTCGATGATCTTCATCGCAGCTTCATCGAGCACCGTGTGGTCGAAGGCCGTCAGGCGAATGCGGATGCGGGGCTGGGTCAGTGCTTTTTTCGCGGCGGTTGGTTTCGTTTCAGGAGCCGTCGATTTTTTAGAAACAGGGGACGTAAGACTGTGCGCCCCAACAGTCTTTTTTGACGTGTCCTTCTTTGTCTTGGGAGCCGCCTTCGGGGCTGCGACCTTCTTCGTGGAAGGTTTTTTGGCCGACGGTTTCTTGACGGCAGAGGGGGTCATGAGTGAAAGAACAACGATGAGAAAAGGATGATCACCGAGGGCGGCCAGAAAGGCCGCCCCGGGGATCATTTCATAATCTTCGTGACAACGCCGGCGCCGACGGTGCGGCCGCCTTCGCGGATGGCGAAGCGGGAGCCGACATCGAGCGCCACCGGCTGGCCGAGCGTGACGACGAACTTGAGGTTATCGCCCGGCATCACCATTTCGACGTTGGCGGGGAGCTCGACACTGCCCGTGACGTCCGTCGTGCGCATGTAGAATTGCGGTTTGTAGCCCTTGAAGAACGGCGTGTGACGGCCGCCTTCCTCTTTGGTGAGGATGTACACCTCCGCCTCGAATTCCGTGTGGGGCTTGATGGAACCGGGCTTGGCGAGCACCTGTCCGCGCTCAATGTCGTCGCGCTCAATGCCCCGGAGGAGGATACCGACGTTGTCGCCGGCCATGCCTTCGTCCAAAAGCTTATGGAACATTTCGACGCCGGTGCAGACGGTCTTCTTGGTCTCGCGGAGACCGACAATTTCGACTTCCTCGTTCACCTTCACTTTGCCCTGTTCGATGCGGCCCGTGGCGACCGTGCCGCGGCCCTTGATGGAGAAGACATCTTCGACCGACATCAGGAACGGCTTATCGAGCTCGCGCTTCGGCTGGGGGATAAAGGTATCGAGGGCGTTGAGGAGTTCACCGAGCTTGGCGAGCTGCTCCTTGTCGCCTTCCATGGCCTTGAGGGCGGACCCGCGGATGATCGGCGTCTTGTCGCCGGGGTAGTTGTACTTGGTGAGGAGTTCGCGGATCTCGGTCTCGACCAGGTCGATGAGCTCGAGATCCTTGACCATGTCGATCTTGTTGAGGAACACCACGATGTACGGCACGTTCACCTGACGAGCCAAAAGAATGTGCTCGCGGGTCTGCGGCATGGGCCCGTCGGCGGCGGACACGACGAGAATGGCTCCGTCCATCTGGGCGGCGCCCGTGATCATGTTCTTGACGTAGTCGGCGTGGCCGGGGCAATCGACGTGCGCGTAGTGACGCTTGGTCGATTCGTACTCGACGTGCGCGGTGTTGATGGTGATGCCGCGCTCGCGCTCCTCGGGAGCGTTGTCGATGTCGGCGTAGGTCTTTTTCTCGCCTTCGGGCGAGAAGTTTATGGAGAGAGCGGCGGTTAAGGTCGTCTTTCCGTGGTCGACGTGACCGATGGTGCCGACGTTGACGTGCGGCTTACTGCGGTCAAACTTCTTCTGGTCTGCCATAACGGGGTTGGGAAAAAGTGAGAAAAGGCTCCTACTAAAGCCAGAGTAGCCTTTTTGTGCCGAGGCAGTCTAGGGAAAGTGGCTACTAGACGTCAATAGATCGGTTACGGGTTGCGGGTTACGAGTTACGAGAGTTTGTTGGTGAGGTGATGCTAGAGTGGTATCCATGAAGAGAAATGAGAGGATTCATCTGTTTGTAGACGAAATTTGGGCTTGGTATGCCGTTCACAAGCGCATCTTACCCTGGCGGGATCTCACAGATACGGATCCCACGCAACGCGCCTACAAAGTCCTCGTCTCCGAAATCATGTTGCAGCAGACGCAAGTTCCCAGAGTCATTCTCACGTACAAGGAGTTTCTGCGCCGGTTTCCGACTATCCATCACCTGGCGGAGGCCTCTACTAAGGAAGTGCTCATCGCGTGGAGAGGGATGGGGTACAACAGTCGGGCGTTGCGGCTGCGAGACGTTGCGAGGGAAATAGTGAAAAGTGAAAAGTGGAAAGTGAAAAGTGACAGAAAGTTTCCAACATCAATGGAAGACCTGACAGCGCTGCCGGGCATCGGTCACTACACCGCGGCGGCGATACGGAACTTTGCGTTCAATGTTCCGACGCCGTGCATCGATACGAATATCAGACGAATTCTTCACCGGACATTCGTTGGGCCGGAACATCCGGATGGTTCATGGGAGAAGGATGATGAGTATCTTCTCGGGATTGCTGCGGAGGTTTTAGAAGAAGCGATCAGTAATAAAGGCAATAAAAGAAATAGAGGAAATAAAGGATCGTCTATTTCTTCTTTTTCCTCTATTTCTTCCGCTGAGTGGCATGCGGCGCTCATGGACTACGGATCTCTCGTCCAGACGAAGCGCAGTCCGAAGTGGGATATCTGTCCGCTGACGCGGGAGGGGATTATGAAGGCGACGAAAATGAATTATGAATTACGAATTATGAATTATGGAAAAAACGCACGCACGCAGTCATTGAAGAAAAGGGAGCCCGGGAGGACGGTCGGATCGGTGTTCATCCCGAACAGAATCTTCAGAGGCAGGGTCATTGAAGCGCTCAGGGATGCTCCAAAAGGCCTCACGCTTCACGACATCGGCGCGCAGATCGCGCTGGATTGGGATCCGGAGGAACATCGGGAATGGCTCAGCGGTATCCTCAAACAGCTCATACGGGAGACGTTGCTGGGCAAAAAAAAGGGAAACTATGTTTTGGGATGACGAAAGGGCGATTCACGAATCACCCCTACGTTGTCATTCCGATCATTTCGCCAATTCCTCAATCCTCCGTTCGCGGATCACATTCACTTTGATCACGCCCGGGTACGTCAACTCCGCCTCGATCTTCTTCGCGATGTCTTTGGCGAGCTTCTCCTGCGTGAGGTCGTCGATCTTCTTGGTATCGACGAACACGCGCACTTCGCGTCCGGCGGAGATGGCGAAGGCCTTGGAGACACCGTCGAAACCCTTGGCGACGTCTTCGAGGTTGCGGAGCCTCTTGAAGTACTCCTCGATCGATTCGCGGCGCGCGCCGGGGCGCGCTCCGGAGATCGCATCGGCGGCCGCGACCACGAACGCTTCGGGCGTGGCCATCGGGATATCCTCATGGTGCGCTGCGACGGTGTGGATCACCTCCGGGCGGATCTTGAACCGCTTGCAGATCTCGACGCCGATCTCGACGTGCGTGCCGGTCACTTCATGATCCAGCGCCTTGCCGATGTCGTGGAGCAAGCAGCCTTCGGTCACCACTGAGACGTCACAGCCCATCTCCTCGGCGAGCATGCGTCCGAGATGCGCCATTTCCACAGAGTGCTTGAGAACGTTCTGGCCGTAGCTGGTGCGGAAGCGCAGCCGTCCGATGATCTTGAGCAGATCCTGCGGATACCCGGCGATCCCCAGTTCCTCGGTCGCGCGCTTGCCGAACTCGAGCATCATCTTGCCGACCTGTTCTTTCATCTTCCCGACGACTTCCTCGATGCGCGCGGGCTGAATGCGCCCGTCCTGGAGCAGTTTTTCCATCGCGAGTTTGGCGACGTAGCGGCGCGCGAGATCGAAGCCCGAGAGGATGATCGCGCCCGGGGTATCATCAATAATCACATCCACACCGGTGGCCTGTTCGAACGCAATGATGTTGCGGCCTTCCTTGCCGATGATTTTGCCCTTCATGTCCTCGCTCGGAAGCTGCACCACGGTGGCGGTCGATTCGCTGCTCACCTCCGACGCATAGCGCTGCATCGCCTCGGCCATCAGGTTCTTCGCCTTCTCCTCGGCGGCGTCCTCCATCTCTTCTTTCTTCAGGCGGATCTGCGACGCGAAGTGCTCCGAAAATTCCTTTTCCAGTTCGGCCCAGAGCTGCTTTTTGGCTTCGTCCTGGCTGAGTTTCGCCACCTTCTCGAGCGCCTCGCGGTGCTTGGCCGCGGCGACGCCGACGTCCTGCTTTTCGATCACCAGATCGCGCTCCGTTTGTTCCAGGTTGCCGCGCTGCCGTTCCACTTCTTTCACTTTGTCATCGAGCGCACGCTCCTTCTCTTCCAATCGCCCCTGCTCTTTCTCCAGTTTGGCTTCGAGTTCGGTGGCATGGAGCTTCGCCTCGCTCAAAATTTCGCGCGCAGCCGCCTTCGCTTCGGTCTCGGCGGCTTTGATCTGACTGCGCGCATCCGTCAGTTTCGTTTCGAGCTTGCTCAATTGCCGTTCCTGCTCGCTGATCTGCGACTGCAGGGCCATCGAGATTTTCTTGCCTTTGGAGAAGAGGAACCAGCCGGCGGTGAGGCCAGCGATGAGCCCGCCGACCATGGCGAGCAGAATGAGGGGGTTGAGCATATGTCAGGGGGGAAAACAGTCCCGCCCATGGTGTACCAATGACTACACTTCTAGTTTTTCCGCAAAGATTGCAGGATTTCTGGCTGAGAACGCTGGCAGAATGCCCGCTCCCAAAAGAAGTTGATGGTGGAGTCGGATGGGAGACATGGGAGGATGTACGACGGCAGTCTACCCGTTGGCAGACCTGTCGCAAGCAGATGTTCCACGACCCCGTGGAACATCCGAGATTGGCTTCCAGAAGAGAGAAATCAGGATTCTTCAAAAGTGAAATGTCGCAACCCCCCTCCCACGCTCAAAAAGCCTGGCAGATGCTGACGCACTATGTATCCTCTTCACTTTCCCTGCGCTGCCATCGTCGCGACACTGCTCCTGAGCGACGTCGCGCTCGCCGCCCCCGTCATCAGCGAAGTCCATTGGGCGGGGTCGGATCTTTCCACGAGCGACGAATGGCTCGAGATTACCGGCGTCGTTGCGGGTGACGGTCCGGTGACGACAATGTCGGGATGGACGCTGACGTCGGTCAATTCCAGCGGCGTGGAGACGACGATCTTCCGCTTCCCCGCAAGCGCGCAGATCGCGGTCGATCAGTATCTGGTCATCAGCCACTTCGGCGCTGCTCAGTCGCGTCTGCTCAGTGAACCGGCATTCGTCGCCACGTCCATCAGTCTTCCCAACACCAAGCTCCTGCTGCGCCTGCGCGACGCGGGCGGCGCGATCATTGATCAGGCGGATGACGGCGTGGGGGAACCGATGGCGGGGGAGAATCTCAGCAGCCCCCTTCGCAAGTCCAGCATGGAGAGGATTGACCCTGGGAAATCCGGAGGGGATGCGGGCAACTGGATGACGGCGACCCGGATGGTCGGATGGAAGGATGGTCAGACGGTGATGCGCGGGACGCCGGGATTTGCTCATTCTATTGCGGCGGTTTCATCATCGAGCAGCAGCAGTTCATCGCAGGCAAGTACCCATTCGACGAGCTCAGGGCAGGTGCCTGCGCTGGGATCTTCATCATCAATCTCATCGTTATCTCAGGCATCGCTGGCGCCCAGTTCATCATCCTGTGCATCAATTGATCCGTATTTTATCATCCAATCCGGCGCGACCTCCGGCGTCGGCAAGGTCACGATCAACATCCAGATCGGCACGCGCATGGGATCCCTCACGAATGCGACGTGCAGCGTCGACTTCGGCGACGGCACAACATCAACCAGTTGCAATCCTCCATCGCACACGTTCGACGAGCCCGGCGCGTACACGATCGCCGCGGAGGTGAAGAACGCATGCGGCGTTACGCCCGTTCCCGCGCTCCCGGTACACGTCACGGGCGCCGCATCGTCCCGCTCCTCTGCCGCGTCGATCGTCGCCATCCGCACCGCGACAGATCCTCTGGCAGTCTCCGTCTCCGTCACCGGCAACGGATTTCTGCTCACCGCCGTCCTCCCGAATCCGCAGGGCAAGGATGATGGCAGAGAATGGATAGAAATCACGAATGTGGCTCCCGTTCCGCTCAGCCTCGAAGGATGGGCTCTTCGGCTTCCCCACGCCAAAAAAGGGAAGTACGTGTTCGGCACAATCGGCTTCGGCGTGCGGGAGAGCAAGCGTTTCCTCGGAAGTGAGCTCGGCATGATCTTCCCGAATGCCGCGGGGGAACTTTCATTGATTGACCCCTCCGGCAAGTCCGTCTCGACGCTGACGTGGAAGGACGCGCGCGACGGCGTCATCATCCGGCCCGCTCAAACATTTTCCGGAGAGATTCCCGTGCGCGTGATGCACGTGGTGGACGGCGACACGCTCGACGTGGAACTCCTCACCTCCGTCCTCTCCGGTTTCGGCCGCACCGAACGGGTGCGGCTGATCGGCATCGATGCGCCCGAAATGCACGCGAGCGACGCGCGGCAGCGGATGCTCGCCAAACGCGCGACGGAATTCCTCCGTCCACTTCTCGAAGGAAACGTCATCACTCTCACGCCGGGGACCGAAGCGCGAGACGGCTATGGCCGCCTGCTCGCGTATGCAGAGACGCAGGACGGAGACAGCGTGCAGGAAATAATTCTCCGTGAGGGTTTGGCAGCGGTCTATTTGCGCTATGCTTTTTCAAAAGAAGCGGAGTTCATCGGGTATCAAAGAGAGGCGCAAGATGCGAACGGTGGAATGTGGGGGGTGCTCGAAAATCAGAATTCACCCGTTACTGTTCACAAAGAATCAAGAATCATGAATTATGAAAAAGAGACGCAGCAGGTGGTGGTTGAAATTGCCGGGGAATCGTCTGTAAGCTCTCGAACGGCAGAGGTTTTTCATCTGGAGAAAAGTTCTTCCAGCAGCAAGTCATCATCGTCAAAAAAGAAATCGCCGAGCGCGTCGCGGAAGCGCACAGTCGCGGTCAAGAAATCACCGAGCCGCGTTGCAGCCGTCAAAAAATCTTCATCAGCATCTTCAGCGGTCACCGTACCGGATGATGCGAACATGAGTCCGCTCTTTCCGCGCAATGACGATCATCAGGGTTCACTGAACGCCGATCTGCTCGCGCTGCGGGAGCTGATTGAAGAGCCGGAGTCCGGGCAAACGGTCTCTGACATTCCTGTGATGAAGGAACAAACGGAACAAAAGGGACAAAAGGAACTGGCGGCGAACGGCGAGTCGCTGCCGTTCGTGTTCCTTGGCCTTGCGGTCTCGGGAACGGCTTCGCTGAGCGGAATATTGGGGTGGCTGCTGGCGAGGAGAAGGAAATAAAACGCCGCTATTTTCCCATGTCGTTGCATGCATCATTCATCTCTTATTCCTTCCGAGCGTGTCACGCACACGATACTGTTCATCCGCGGACAGAAGGTCATTCTCGATCGGGATCTGGCGGAGCTGTACGGAGTCGAAACAAAAACACTGGTTCGTTCCCTGAAACGCAACGTCAGCCGATTTCCCAAAGACTTCATGTTCCAACTGACCAAGAAGGAGTTTGAAAACTTGAGGTACCAAATTGGTACCTCAAGATTGTGGGGAGGAAGACGTCACAATCCCTACGCATTTACGGAGCAAGGCGTAGCAATGCTTTCAGGCATCCTTCACAGCAAGCGTGCCATTGCAGTCAATATCGCGATCATGCGGGCGTTCGTCCAGTTGCGCGAAATACTTGCGACCCATAAAGACCTTGCTTTCAAGCTCGAAGAGCTCGAAGAGAAATTTGTCGGTCATGATGAAAAAATCACGCAGATTTTCGACGCGATAAAAAAGCTGATGTATCCGAAAGTGCCCCGGAACAGGCGTCGCATCGGCTTTCAATTGGATCCGTGAAGTCATCAATCGCGCCTCAGGCTGGTTCATGACAAGCCCCAAGCCGCTTCTCCGGCAGCGAAAAATATGCTACAATAGAGGGAAATAGTCATGCTACACCCACACGCACAATTCCGCGGGTTTTCTCCGTCTGAGCGGCGGTTGCTTGGCAAAATGGAGGAACGGAAAGCGGAATGGGATGAAGCGAACGATGCAGCCGGTGCCGTCTCCAAGAGCAAAAATCCGTACGAAAAAGCGAGAACGCACCTCGAACAAGTCCATACGGACATCCGTGCCATCAACAGCAGCTGGCTCCATTGGCTGACGTTGCGGCGCAGTCGACTGGTGAAGCATCGCATCGATGCCGAATTGAACCGGAAACTCGAAGGCGCGAGCGGCAAGTGGAACAGCTGGTTTCAGGCGGTCTGGCACTGGCAGGAGCGGCGCGAACTCTTTGCCGAAGGCCGCGCGCAGCTGACCCGCGACCTGCTCAGCATGACCGAGAATCAGGCCAATGAAATTCTGACCCGCAAGGAGCGGTTCGGACGCGCGGCGAGATTCCTCGGCCGGGAGAACGCGCCGATTTCGGCGAAGGAACTGACGGCGCAGCAGGACCTTGCCAAGACGCTCGGTGCCCTCAAGACCAGGTTCGAGGCGAAATCCGCGCGCGTCAGTGGTTCATTGGAGACGATGAAGGGTGCGCAGGAAACCGAAGACATGCTCTGGAATCAGCTGGTCGACGCGGGAGTTCCCGTCGACGAACTGCAGACGCTCTTCGACATCAACGCCGATGGCGGCAAAGCGCTCCGGGAGAAAATCGCAGCGGTCTTCCCCAACGACTTCTGGCATCGGCGCACGCTCCTGCGCGCGGCGAAGAAGCTCAAGCGGGGCAGCCGCTACCGTTTGCTCAACGCCATCCAATCCGACGCCATCAACGCCGAGCCACCGCAGCAGCGGCTGCAGAAGATCGACAAGGACATGATCACCGGACGGGCGCTGGAATTCAACATCAACGGGCGCACCATCCACGCCGTCGTCCTCAAACGCAGGTCGCCGATGCTGACGCTCAGGAATACCGCCCTCTCCAAGAACAATCCGGAGCGGATCCTGGTCCTCGATACCAAAGACGGATTTCTGTTGGAGAAGAAAGGAACAGGGTTCCGCGATCACGACATCGTCCGCGAAAAGAAAAACACGTTTCAATTGCCGTCCCAGACCGTCCGCGCCATTTCGTAATTTTCCCTTCATTTCATGATTGCCTCCCATGCAGGATCGGCCGACAAGAAATCCCTCCTCGATGAATTCCGGGAACTCGTGAACGGGTGCGATTCCAACGATGTCCAGCGCGTCATGAAGATGACGAAGCGCGACGTTCTCCAGCGGTTCGATGCGATCGAACAGAAAGGCGAACCGATGGACAGCGTGTTCCGGCAACGTCTCGGCCGGCTCTTTACCGAACAGGAGGCGAGGGAAGGAAAAGAGCATGATCTCGTCGCGGAGGAATCCGCGGAATACCGCCGTCAGGTCGAAGCGCTGGAGCGGCCGACCACGGAAGATGAAGCGATTGGCGACGAGATGATCGCGCAGCATAACCGCCTGCACCGCGAAATTCTCCGGGATCGCGGAGCCCTGGAGGGTCAGTGGAACAGGTTTGAGAAGGGCGCAGACGTACAAGAGGAGGCCGCAAGCCGCGGCACGGACGATGCGCGGGGCATTGCCGACGCGCGGGAACTGCTGAAAGAGAAAAGGCCGGGCAGGCAGCCGCCGAAGAAGACGACGGCAAATGACGGATTCCCGGAGTCTTCGAAGAACTGAGAGATTTTGGCATCTGGAAGGGCTAAATAATGGGTATTAGAAATACAATTGCAAAATTGAGCAACTTGTATTATAATGTACTAGTACTTTTCCATCTAATTTTTATGGCCAAAAAAGCTTCTACCCAGATTCTCAACGATCAAATAAAGATCTTGAAGAACGATGAATCTACTCCAGAGCAAGTGAACGAGGCTGTAAAACTTATAACGACCACTACCGCAAATAGTGTCAAAGGCAATTTGGCAAAAGACATCCTCCTTGTACAACATGCGGTGGCCGCTCGTGATAATACGCTGCTTGCAGTTGCCGGGCATAATAAGGATAACCGCCTTGTGACGAGGCTCCAAGAGCTCTTCAGAGATATTGCTGTGGATGACGATCCCACTGGGAAGGACAAAGTCGTTCAAAAGAAATTGCTCAAATTCGATAACCTCAGACAGGATCAGCGCTTCAGAGCAAATACAGCGCTGCGTTCTATGAGCGGCTTGATCATTCAGCTGCAGGAAACGATCGTGCATACGTTTGAGAAAGACAAGAAGGGTGCTGCTGTTGGCTTCACGAAGAAGCTGACGACGTCGCAAATTTTCAAAAAGTATACGGAAGCCGTTGCGGACTTGGGCGGTACGATCGACAAGAAGGATGTGGCAAAGTACCTCATGATGGGCGATGATGCAGCATTAACGAGAATTGCCACCCAAGTGAAAGGATTGGAGAAGGAGAAGGAAATCATAGACAACCTCGTCGTTGGTCGTGGGAGATTGCAGGGCTTGAAGGTATACGGGAATGTAAAGATCTCCGATCTTGGCGTCATCCTCATGAAAGCGGCGATGGCGACGGAAGCAGTTATTCCAGATTACAAAGAACATTGGTTTACAGCTCTCCAGAAGAACCCGGCTCACCGCGGAGCGATGATCGATTTGAACCTCGACGATGGCAGCGGTTTCCTCATCTACCTGCCGAAGAACATGAAGGATCCGCCCGAACTCCTCTACGGAAATACGGCGAAATACCACGGAATCGCGAACCCCGACAAGGTGATCGAGAACCAGAACAAGCTCGATCTCCTCAAGTATCTGGAGAACCCGAAGGAAGCGTCCCGGCCGACGGCATCACTGGTGTTTGCGCATGTGTATGAAGAGGATGAAATTGTCCTCGCATTCAACAAGATGCCGAACGGCAGCGAGATAAAAGTGAATGTTCTTACGGATCAGAGCACGACCGAGCCAGCCACTCTCATCAAGAAGAGTGACAAGATGGAGTACAAAACTTCCCCGTCGAAGGGCAGTACGTGGCCGGACATCAATGAGCTCAACGCGAAGCCCTGCCGTTGGATGGATGCAGCAACGCTCAACTTCATCCTGAACAAGACAACTCAAACTGCGATTCTCAATGACTAATGGCAGTTCCCAATATCGATGCCCATTACGAGGATATCACCCGAGATATGGTGGAAGCTGGACTGTTGCAGTCTACAATCCAGTCCCCGGTCCCTCTCGTGAAAGAGGCGATGGACAAGGTCCGCCTCATGATGGCAACTCTCACATTTTCGAGCGGGCAGGCGCCCGTCGGGAAGACGGGAGTCGATGAAGAAAGCCTCCGCTTGTACGACTCTAGCGAGAAGCGATTTCCCAAGCGCACAAATCGGGAGCAGCATTTGCTGTGGTTCGATCAAGTCCGCGTTATGGCTGGAGTGGAAGCCAAGGAGGGCATGCGAATGGATAAACTGTTCTACATCGCTTTGAACTTCAGTCCGTTTATTCGAGAAGGCAATGGAAAGAAAACGATCACAGACATGTTGGGAAAGGAGACGAAGGGAGGAAAGCTTGCGAAGCCAGCAATGCCCCCAGAGGAATTGATTCCCAATGCCTACAAGGGGCTGGTACTGATGGCCGAACAGCAGGAGATCGACGAGTGGTTGGAAGAATCACATTCGTATCTGACAACCGTGCCCCCCGGAAAGTGGGAAACGGCTTCCCGACCGGAACGCGAGGCGAAATTACGCGGATTCATTGCCGTGCTAAAGAAAGATGTTCATTCGTCATTTGACGAACTGAAGAAGAAAGATGCAGGAAGATTCAAGCCGCTCATCGGGAATATCACACCGAAAATCGATGAGGCTCTTTCTCCGCTGCGGGATGCCATTCTCGATGCACCAAGCGAGGAAGTGGCCGCCCGCGGATTGCGGTCCGTCGCATATAGGGCGGTATGGTCGCTTCTCCTCCCGTCAAACACTGTTCTAGAAAAAAAGCAGGTGAAGGACCGAGCTGAACTCTCCCGGCGCATGCACCGGGCGATGACTCCAACCAAGCTCAAACCGAGTCCCAATACCGACCGCGAACCCCGTGCCATCCTCGAACTCCAACACATGCGCCATACCGTTGTCCGTGCTATCCATGCGCTGCGCACGCGCCGGGCTGCGGGACAATCGTTCGACGCTCCGGCTGCGCGCGCTGAACTACTCACGGCGTTCGCCGGAAACCCGCCGCTTCCGGCAGCAGCCGTTACGGCGATCATCACTCCGTTGCAGGCACTGGCAGCCGGTGCAGATGCCGCCGCGCAGAGCGCTATTGATGTCGCTCTTGTCGGCGTTCTCGCAGCCCGGGGCATCACTGTTCCTCTCCCTGCCGTTGCGGCGAATGCCTGGCCGCCGGTTCTGGATGTCTCAGTTGTGCTACCACCACCACCTCCACCCCCGCCCCCGCCTCCACCCCCACCCCCACCAGCTCCCACGCGTACGAACGGAGGTGGTGGAATACGGCGACAGGGAGACACATCACTGTTCGTTTCCCCTGCTCATCAAGGAACAATTTCCGCAGAAGACGAGGTGAATGCCGGCTTGGGTGCCACCTCCGCAGTTTTTGCACGAATGTTCCGCAAACCGGCAGGTGACGGTGCCAATCACGATGGCGGACACGCCGAAACACCCAAAGAAAAACCGGTGCATGATGACGGGAAAAAGAATGATCCTAATGAAAGAGGCCCAAATGATGCCGCTTTTGATCGCATGTTCCCGCGAAAGAAGAATACAGATGATCATGGCGGAAATAAGCCAGAAACAGGTGACCACGCTGAATCAGCTGATGGCCATGGCAAGAAATCGGCTTGAAGAAGCCATGATCGCATAGTTGCATCAAGTCAGGAGTAGGGTGCGGCACCCTTCAAGAGATGATGTTTTTGTGCTAAAATAGTAAGATTTCCATGAATACAAACACACGTGCTTTTCACCGGCATTTTGACCTCTCTTGCGAGCACCGCATTCTTCATTTGAATGCGAATGCCGGTGGAAATGCCAGTAAAGAGAATCAGCAGCCTGAGCCCTATCAGCGCCATTTCCGTCTCGACAGCCGCGTGATGGACAGCATGCGGACCAGCCAGGAAAACGCTCAGAGGCTGGTTGGCGATAATCGTTGGTGGTTTACCAAGTTGTATCAGAGCACGTTCGGCACCGGCGTGGAACGCGAAGCGGCATTGCAAAGAGGTCAGCGATACACAGAAAATGAAGCCTACGACAGAGCCGGACGATTCCGGGCATGGCAACTTTTGCAGCATCCAGTCGAGTATCGCGAACAAGCCAAGAAGAAACTGGAAGCCATGCCTATCACATTTGAAGCGATGGGTACATCAGCTACGCCGGGAGTGGATGCTAAATATTCTTTCGCCGTGAATTTTCAGAACAAGCGGTACTGGGAGAAGATGAGAACGGAAAAAGAAATTGCAGCGGACATTATGAAAAAAAAATCAGCAGTTCTGGGAGATGAATTCGGAATTGTTGTGACACCTGCCACTGTCGTATTTGATGAATTCAGCGAAAAACAGGCAAAGGAAGTCGCGAAATTTCTGATGGTTCAGTACGTGCGTCAAAAACTGGGTTACGGAATGATCAGCGAATTCAACGTGACCGCAGCCGAGAAAATTCTGCGGGAGAATCCAGAGTTCATCAAACTACTGATGAGCGCAGATGAAGAAGAGGAAAATGAGAAAAAGAAGCGAAAAAAGAATCTCGTTATCATGATCGAACAGCTAAAGTCGATGAGTGGGAAGACTTTCCCGGCAAACTTTGACGATATCGAAAGTGAATACAACAAAATTGAAGCCGATTTGAAATTGTATCCCAATAGCGCTACAGACTTCACAAGCAAGCAGTTGCTTGCTGAAGCACAAAATTGGGCGGCAATTACGGCTTACAATGATAAAAGAGACGTTAAGCAAAAAGCAGAAAATAAAAGAGATTCGATGCAGGATGGACTTACTTACTATCGCATGGTTGCGAATTTGCTCGATCGTATCTATGCCCAAGTGCAAAGCATAGAAGGCTTGCAGCCCCCCAGCGCATTCAGCAGCCTTTTTACTGGCACAACGGTTAATAAGACGAATTTGCATAAAGATACCAATCCAGGCGCTCTTGCGGATCTCTTGACCCGTGAACTCAAGGACTTGGATGATGAAGAGCTCAAGAAAGAGGTCGGACACGAAAAGAAGAAAGCGCCCATTGGTGCCAAAGCGATCAAAGAGATCTACAAGAAGGACTTCATCGAACATGACCGTATGGACGAAACCTCAGCCGAGACGGCGGCCATCAAGAAATTCTGGTCGAACGAACCCATGCAGCAGGAGAACGAGCAGTTGGAAGACGAGATTTACACGCTGACCGGCGGACGATTGACGTGGACCGGAGGGATCAAGAACGGAATATGGGCATCTATCAAAGGACTCTTCACTGGCTCCGATGAATCGTACATCTGCAGTATTGCCGAGAGTCCGGAAATACAGGTTCCGATGGGTG
>CAYJTW010000005.1:18066-27740 GCA_964373225.1 uncultured Candidatus Peribacteria bacterium | reverse complement strand
GTCTCGTTGAGATGATCGCCAAGGAACTTGATTCCTTCCTGACCGGCCTTGAGGCCTTCGGCAAGCTTCTTCTGCGCATTGTCCAGATTGGTATTGGCATCCATACGAAGAGGGGGAATTAGATTGTTTGTATCGCTTGTTCGAGGGTATCCAGTTTCTGCTCCTCCTTGGTTCGCTCCTCATGCTCGAGTGATTTGCGGGCGGTGGACTGGTATTCGCGGACTTTGGCTTCGAGATTGGCGAGGTACGCATTGAGCTGCTTGTCGTATTCGGCGAACGCTTTCTCGTAGCGAACCGCGCGGATTTGCGCCTGTTCGGGAATTTCGTTTTTGTATTTCTCGTCCAGCAGCGGGAGCTGATTCGTCGTCAGATCGGGTTCGATCTTGCTCATCAGCATGTTGTAGAGCTGATCTCCGGTGGGGATGATGATGTCTGCTGTGGCAGCCATGTATGTTTGTGTGAAATCCAACTATTATACCAAAAAATGAGGGAAAGGGTTAGGGCCAGGCATAGGATTGAACAATGAATTCCATAATGGGCAACAACTTGTTGCACTTCCGTAAACGGCATCCAGGAGCGCAGAATGCGGATCATGCGCCATCTGCTCCGGAGATTCTTTGCCCAACGGTGGGGCTCGGCCGCAGTCTTCTATATTTTCCTGCTCTTCCTGGTTGTCGGAGTCGCCGTTCACGCGGACTACGGCGTCTCGGCAGACGAAGCCGCCGTCCGGAAATTCGGCAGCGATGCTTTCCACTATCTTTTCGGTCATGGTCCGGTCCCGGCGGAATTGGACTGGTCGTTCTTCAATCCTGCGATCCCGATGCTCCTGCATGGGATTGAACGACTGCTCGGCTTGACCGACGGCGCGGAGATCTGGTTCATGCGGCACTTCGCGACCTTCATCTTCTTTTTTCTAACGATCGTCGCGTTCTACCGCATCGCCCGCATACGCTACGACGATTGGAAACTGCCGCTCCTTGGGAGCGTGATGTTCATGCTGAGCCCGCGCCTCTTCGCGCACGGATTCTATAACCCCAAGGACATCCCCGCGTTGTTCCTGTTCACCATGAGCGCGTGGACGCTCCTGATCTTTCTGGAACGACGGAAGTGGTGGACACTCCTCATCCACATTGTCTTCACCGCCCTGCTGATCAGTACAAGAGTATTTGGCTTGATGATACCGGTATTGGCGATGGTGTTTCTGTGGGTAGATTGTTCAAAATCGCGGCGAAGGATAGCCGCTCTCACTACTGTATATGTTGCTTCGCTTTTGTTGGTTCTCATCGTTGTTTGGCCTCTTCTTTGGCATGATCCCATCCGGGGGATCATCAACGCGTTCCTTAGCTCCACCTCGCGTTCCGGGGGCGGCTTCTATTTCGGCGAGTCGTTCTCTTCGAGCGGCGTCCCGTGGCATTACCTTCCGGTCTGGATCGCTGTCACGACGCCGGTGATGTACTCGCTTTTCTTTTTGATTGGGTTTGTGACGCTCTGGATTCGTTGTATGAGGAATCCTCTGTGTTTGATGCAGGAAAAACAGCCGACGGGACTCGCGCTCCTCTGGTTCACTCTGCCCGTTGCCGCGCTGATGATTCTTCCGATCGGCATTTTTGATGAATGGCGGCACATGCTCTTCCTCTATCCCGCGTTCCTTCTGATCGCACTTGAGGGAGTGATGTGGATCGGGATGACAACGAAGAAGAAGTGGATCGCACCGGCATTGATCGGACTGCAGATCGCCTCCACCGGCGCGTGGATGATCCGCAATCACCCGTTTGAATATGCATATTTCAGCATTCCGGCGCGGTTTATCGATGGTCAGTTTGATCTGGATTATTGGGGGCTCAGTTACCGCGGGGGACTGGAGTGGATAGCAAGGAATGACGCGCGAGATCACATCAATATCTTCACGGCAGCGAGAGTGGGCAAGACCGCGGCTGATACTCTCCCGCGTTCAGACTGGAATCGCCTGTACTTCACGACACCGGACAAAGCGGATTACATCCTCGACAATTTTCGCGCGCATGAATATCAACATGTGTTCCCCGAAGAGAGGAAGCTCCATGCGGTGACAGTTGATGGCTTGGAAATCCTTGCGGTGTACAAAGGGCCGGATACGGGAGGGGTGTTTGAACCGGTTGTGTGGTGAAAATGCTCTTGCCATCTGTGATACAAGTAGATACAATGTGTACATATGAAAACCACGACTATTCATGTCCGTGTCCCGGGGAAATTGAAGAAAGCTGCACAGAAAGTTGCTGAGGCAAACGGCCTCGATCTTTCTTCTGCCATCCGTATCTATCTCACGCACATGGATGTTCGCGGGACTATCCCCGTCCCCCATCTGACTGTAAACGGATTCACGGTGGAGGAAGAGGAGGAAATACTGCGCCGGGGCCGAGAGGAGCCTCGGCTCAAAATTCGCAATCTGAAGGCATACATGAAGAAATTTAAGCAATGATATGTTTACGCTTATTTTTCTTCCATCCTTCGTAAAGGGACTTGGATCGATACTCCCTGAAGACGAGATCTCTCTCGAGAATGCAGAAAATTCTTGAGATTTTGCGCAGCGGCGAAGAAATACCGAATTCCTTTCGCGATCATCAACTGCAAGGAAAATTATCGCATTACAGAGAACTGCATGTGGAGGGGGACTGGCTTCTTGTATATCAACGCGATGGCAAAAAGTTCATCATTACGTGTCTATGGCTTGTCAGTCATCAGAAATTGCGCGAACGGGAGCGGTCGACGTAGAGGCGGCGTGCAGTACACTACAATCGTGCCGGGGTGGCGAAATGGCAGACGCGTCCGCCTTAGGAGCGGACGGGAGCAATCCCTTGGAGGTTCAAGTCCTCTCCCCGGCACCATCAAAGTGGCCACAACTGACTACCAGTTCAATGCAATTATTCTGGCATCAGATACTTGCGTACAACTTCCATTCCATCTCGCACAGACCTACGGACTAGTGCGCTGTAATCTTTCTGCAACTGCGCGAGGAATGCTGCTCGCGCGTCAGCCTCCTTTGTAGTTAGGAGATGCTCAAATTGCTCAAATGTTCTCATCATTGGATAGCTCTCTGGCTGTTCTCTCGAGAGGGCGTGATAAGCCACATGAAGATCTCTTGTTTCCCATGTCTGCCAATCTTCACTCCATTCTTCCATGCACATCAGACTACGCTTTCGAGAACCAAAAGATAAGCTGTTGTAACCCCCTCACCACCATCACTTCCTTCGGTAGAAGCATAGGGTCGCTTCCCCCCATCCGAGCCGGAACGGCGTCGAGTGGAGCAGTTCGAATTCGGGGGAGGTGAGGCCTTTCGTGACGGTGATCACGCGGGTGCCGCTCTTGCAGGCTTCGAGCTTGCGACTGATTTGGTCCATCATCGGATCGTCGAAGCATGTGCAGTGGGTAAAGAACACATCGCCGTCGGTCGTGTCGTGGTCGAACATGCTGCCGAAGCGGAAAGTGACTTCTTGATCCTGCTTCTCCGGGTGCAGCGGTTTGATTTCGTTGTGATAACGCGCTGCGCTTTCGGAAGCAGACTGATAGAGATCATCAATGAGTTCAATGCCCGTCGCGCGCTTGAAGGGCGCGAGGAAGGCGGCGAAGATCACCGCTTTGCCCGTTCCGGAGCCGAGATCGTAGAAGACCTCGTCCGGCTGCGGGTTCGTCATTTCCATCATGTACTGCACCGACTCCGGCGTGATCTCACCGTACGTGAGGACGGGGTCCGCCTCGCGACCGACCTTGGACCGTCCGGACGCGGAGAGCGAGTAGCCCTGCACGGCGCCGAACAGAAGATCATGGAGCTCGGTGGCGGTCATAGAGGAGATTGGAAATGGGATGTAAGGGCGCCTCACGGAGGCGCCCGGAAATTACCGTCTTCGGTAGACATTCAACGTCGCCTGTCCCCAGCCCATCTGGCAGGCAGCGACGGAGAGAGGTTCAAAGGTGGGGGAGGAGAGGCCGCGAGTGACGGTGATGATGCGCGTGCCGCTTTTGCAGGCTTCGAGCTTGTCGCTCAGGCGCTGCATGAGTGTGTCATCAAAACACGTGCAGCAGTGGCTGACGATGATCGTGGCATCCGAGAGATCGGCCTCGAAGATATCGCCGAGGAGGAATGAAATTTCGGTATCTCTGCGCGCGTCGCTCAGTCGCGGCTGGATTTCCGTCTGGTACCGCTTACCGACCATCACGGCCGCGTTGTGGAGCTCCGGCAGCAATTCCACGCCGATGGACTTCTGGAGCGGCGTGAGGAATGCGGCATAGATGACCATCTTCCCTGTCCCCGAACCGAGATCGCAGAATACGTCGCCTTCGCCGGCTCCGGTGAGTGAGAGCATCTGCTGCACCGCTTCGGGTGTGCACTCGCCGTACGTGAGCGCGGGGTCCGCCTCGCGGTCGATCGCCGCTTTACCGAGGGCCGAGAGGCTGTAGCCCGCCACGTCGGCGAAGAGCTGGTCCTGGAGAGTGAAGGTGGTCATGGGTATTGGGTTTGTGCCGGAGGAATCGCAGTATTGTAGCAGAATTGACGGTTTTTTCCTAATGCGTTACGCCGAGCGGCGCGTCTGTGCTTCCGGCACGCCTGTTTCTGCGACGGTCTTCTCCTGTGCCGCTTTCTTCTGTCCGGAATCCACGGCGAGTTTTGCGCCTGGCTGAGCGCTAGCACTGGGAACAGCTTTGGCCTGCTGTTCTGTGCCTGTCTTCACCGCACCGGGGGCATTGACCGTCCGTACATCGGGGCCATGCTGCTGCGTTTCGGTTTTCTCCGAGGAGAGCAACGGCTCACCCACAAGAGTATTGGCGAGATCATTCGCTCTCTTGCGTGATTCAAACTGCTCTTTTGTTTCATATCGCACTTCTTGTGTCTGCTCAGGTTGGCCGGCATGGGGATGATCCAGGGCTGCAATTTTCTGCGTCTGGCCAACGCGATTTTGTATCTGAGTTAGGCGATCCCGGCGCATTTGCGTCCCGCTTTCGAAGCGTTTGAGCGTGGACGCCATGCGCTCGCCGAGCCTGTCTTCGGTCAGCTTTTCTTTCCTCTCCGCCGACTTCTTTTGACTCTCCTGACCGGAATCTTTCCGTTCCATTTGTGCCTGGAGATCCGCTTCGGAATTGCGCATTTCCGGATTGCCGAAGAGCGCGATGATTCTGCGTTCACTGAGAGAAAACCGGCGGGGGGGAAAAGTTGATGTCATGCCGCGGTTTGGAAGAGCGTTCCGAGATGATCAAGGAATCCCTCGTCGTGTTGCCTGTCCGACATTTCGGCATGCGCAAAGGCTTCGCGCTGATAGCGCTTCACCTGCGTATCGAGCGTTTCCATGTACTCGTTGTACGCTTTGTCGCAGCGTTCGAATGCGAGTTCGTAGCGGTTCATGCGCACGGCTTTATCCTCCGCAGATTCATTTTTATATTTCCCTGAGAGCGTCGCCGCCATCGCCGTCGTCAGTTCCGGCTCAAAATGGTGCATCATCGCGTCGTAGAGCTCGCGGCCGGTCGGAATTTTGGGCGGGGCTGGCGCCTGCCCCGCATCGGAGCGGAGCGACTGGTGCGGGGGTGAAGGAACTGGTGTGGGCATAGTGAGCGGTGCTTGTACTGAGCGGAGTGAAGTATAGGTTTCTGAGTATTCTATCACAAAATCACGCCCTATGAAACCTCCGAGTCTGCTCAGGATCAAACGACTATTCCCTTATCCCTTTGCCTCCTTCTTCTCCTTCTTCCTCTGCAGCAACGCCACTTCCTGCGTCAGCTCCTGGAGCCAATCTCCTTTCGCAGCTTTCTGCAGAAGAGCGGACTCTGGAATGCGGAGTGACGACCCGCTGATCTTCCACTGCGGATTTGCCTGCAGCAGCTGCATGATTTCTTTCGCCGTGACGCGCGGGCTGAGCATGAGGACAATGTTGCGGATTTTCCCCTCATCTTCTGATTTCACTCTGGTCACTCCCGAACGCCGACATACCATGCGCAGGCGCAGAATCTGGAAGAGTGTTTTGACCTGCACCGGCATCTCGCCGAATTCTTCGCGCAGGTCGGCCTCGAATTCTTTGAGGATGGATTCGTCTTCGCTGCCCGCAAGTTTCTGGTAAATGCTGATCTTTTCTTCATTGTCCGTGATGTAGTGCGACGGGATCAGCGCTTCGACCGGCAGCTGGATCTCGACCGTCGTCTCTTCCCCGACTTCCTCATGGCTGCCGCTGCGCAGTTCTTCAACAGCGTTCTTGAGCAGGCGCAGGTAGTGACTGACGCCGACGGTCTGCATGGTTCCTGACTGACTGGCGCCGAGGATTTCGCCCGCGCCGCGGATCTCGAGATCGCGCATGGCGACCTGGAAGCCGCTCCCGAGTTCGCACGCCTCCACGATGGCGCGCAGGCGCTTTTTGGCATCGTCTTTCAGTTTCTGGCTGTGGTACAGGAAGTACGCGTATGCCTGCACGTTGGAACGACCGACGCGGCCGCGCAGCTGGTAGAGCTGACTTAAGCCAAACCGCTCGGCTTCGTTGACGATGAGGGTGTTGGCACGCGGGAGGTCGATGCCGTTTTCGATGATCGTGGAGCTGACGAGCACGTCATATTTGCCGTCTTTAAAGGCAACGATGCGTTCCTCGAGCGTCTCGGACTTGAGCTGCCCGTGTCCGACGACGAACGTCACTCCGGGGACCAGCGCGCGGAGCTTGTGCGCGAATGCATCAATCGTCTCGACGCGGTTATGGAGCACGAAGCACTGCCCTTTGCGTTTGACCTCCGCGAGGATCGCTTGACGAGTCAGCTCATCGGAATACTTGCGGACTTCGGTGATGATGGGGAGCCGGCCGGGGGGTGGCGTGGTGATGGTCGTGATGTCGCGGAGCTTGTGGAGACCAAGGTTCAGCGTGCGCGGGATGGGCGTGGCTGTGAGTGTGAGGATATCGACCGACGCGCGCATCTCTTTAAATTTTTCCTTCTGTTTGACGCCGAACCGCTGCTCTTCGTCGATGATCACGAGCCCGAGGTTGTGGAACACGATGTCGTCCTGCAATAGCCGGTGCGTGCCGATGACGATTTGTACCTCACCTTTCCGTAGTTTCTCGAGCGTCACCCGCTGCTCGGCGACACTGCGGAACCGGCTCATCATGTCGATGCGGATATTGAACGCCTGCATGCGCTCGACGAAGTTGCGAAAGTGCTGGTCGGCCAAAATCGTGATCGGCGCGATGACCGCCACCTGCTTGCCCGCTTCTGCGGCCTTGAACGCCGCACGCATGGCGACTTCGGTCTTGCCAAAGCCAACATCGCCGCACACGAGCCGGTCCATTGGGTGCTCACTCTCCATGTCTTTCTTGATGTCTTCGATCGCCTTCAACTGTCCCGGCGTCTCCGTGTACGGGAAAGCGGACTCGAACCTGTGCTGACGGTCGGAATCTTCGCCGAAAGCGTGCCCGCGGGATTTCGCGCGCTTGGCGTAGAGATTGAGCAGTTCTTTGGCGATTTCTTTCGTCTCGGCGCGCAACTTCTCATTCACCCGCTTCCATTCCATGGTGCCGAGCCGCGTGAGCACCGGCTCTTCGCCTTCCTCGTGCACGAACTTACTGAGTTTGTCCGCTTGATCGACGGGGACAAAAAGCTTGTCGCCCTCGGCGTAGGTGAGCTCGAGATATTCACGTGAGACGTCATCAATTTCTTTCTGCGTCATTCCCTCGAAGTGCCCGATGCCGTGTTCCATGTGCACCACGAAGTCGCCCGGCTGGAGTGACGTGATGAAGTCGAGCGCAAGCTTGGCCATGCTGCGCTGTTTTCCGGCTTTCCGCAGCGAAAAAATCTCGCGGTCCGTGAGGAGTGCGCTATGCAAATCGGGATTCTGAAGTGAGTGGGGGAGGAGGTCATGTTCATTGGCATGGATGAGTGTGACCGCTCCTTCGCGGCGCTCGGGCTTGGTCGTGTGTGCAACGTGTTCTTCTTTGAAGATCTCTTCGAGCTCATCCATCCGCTTGGTCACCACGAGCAAAGTCCAGTTCTGCGTCAGTTTGTCGCGCACATCGTTCAAAAAATCTGTGAGCGTGTAGAACTTGAGGACGGAGAGGTAGCGCAAATGCGCGTGGTGCCTGGCGTGCTCCGGGAATGAGGTGAAGTTGAGTGTGGGCAGCAGCGACGGGACCTCGAGTTCATCCTGATCGTCCAGTATCAGCAGCGCACCGTCGGGAAATTGTCCGTGGAGCGCCACGCGCTTGGCATATGCCGCCGGGAAGATCTTGAGTTCTTTTCCGCCGTCGCTGGTCTTGGAGAGATCGTCGCTATCTACAGCCAAAATCTTCTGCACGGTCTCGAAATCGAACGCAACGCGGTACGGATGCGGCGACTGAATCGGGAAGATATCGAGCACGTCGCCAATGCGACGGTACTCACCCGGACTCAGGTAGAGGTCATCGCCGTGGGAGTACCCGCGCTCGATCAGCGATTCGAAGAACTTTGTGAAGTCGACCGTGCCACCAACCTTCAATGTCACCATCCCATCGTTCAATTCCTCCATCGACGGAAATTCCGTATCCCACGTCTGCCGCGACATGACGAAGATCGTCGGCCGCGCGGGAGCATTGTGATTATTCATCGCCATCAGGAATTTCTGCATGTTCTCCGGTTGCACCACACCTTCTGTGTCTTCAACGGGATGGAGGAACGACGCATCGCACTCGAAGAACTGGAGCCAATGCCGCAGCGCATCGGCTGATTCTTCGGTCTGCGTGACAAGAAAGCCCCTGCGCGGATTGAATCCGAGCAAGTGACTGGTGAGCATCGCCTTGGCCGTTTCGTTGGAGGCCCCGGAAATCGTCAAATCGCCCTCTTTTGTGAGGAGGGCTGCAAGATCACGGTGAGTATCCTCGCCAAGGAGGAGGGAGGGGAGCATGACGCGTATCAATGACATGAAAGCGCAAGCGCTCCGGCGCTTGCAATGTGTAACTCAACTCTGGGCTCATACTACAAGTTATCCATGGCTCTGTAAAGGTCACCCCGCCCTCCTCTCCCCTCGAGCCAACTTTTCCATCCTCTCCAGCCGCTCATCCCATGCAATTATGTGGGTTGAGAGATCGTCATCTTTTCTCTGGACTGGGGTTGCTGGATCTTCGACGGGGACAAACCCTGAGGGGTTCTTTCCTTTTTGGAATAAATCGACGCACGCCCGCTGGATGATAATTATCATATGCTGCATATCATGGCCAAAGCTATGAACGGAAACGGAGACGGTCTCTTCTTCCCTGCCACGAGTAAATTCCGCATGCGCAAGTGTCGCAAGTACCTGCAATGTAGTTCTGCCATTGTGTTTTTGAATCTCCTCAAGAATTTTCCGATGTACGTCGAGAGATGGATGTGAAAGAAGTTCTGTATGGAACGCAACGAACGCCGGACTGGAAACATCAACGGACATAGAATTTTTAATCACACTACCTGATTCCGTTTCCGCGTCAATTCCGCGTCAATTTTTACTCCTCCTGCATCCTGAGCGGCATCACCAAATGGAGGTAATGCTTATTGCCAGGGATCAGGAAGAGCGCCGGGTGCGTGCTATCGGTCATCTGCATTTCGATCGCGTCGCCGTCCAGGTGACCGAGAAAGTCAAGGAGGTAGCTGCTGCTCAGCGCGATCTTGTTGTCCTTCCCGGTCATCTCCGACGCGAGAAAGGCTTCGTCTTTTCCCGCCGGCGTCTG
>CAYJTW010000005.1:0-17966 GCA_964373225.1 uncultured Candidatus Peribacteria bacterium | reverse complement strand
TGGACATCTTCGTCGCGGGTCGACCCTTCGGCTCGGCTCAGGGCAGGCGACGCGCGCTGGGTTTCTGATTCTTTGTCATCCTTCTTTTTTGATTCCTTTTTCTCTGGTTTGTCTTTCTTCCCACTGAGCATCACCTTTAATTCCTCGAGGATCTTTGTGGGGATGATGCAGGAGATCTCGGCACCTCCAACAGATGTGGGGATGGTGTATTCGGAGAGCCGGTAGCTGTCCGTTGCAACGAGAATAATGGAGTTCTTCTCGCTGCGCAGATACACACCGGAGAGAACGGGACGGAGGCTTGTCCTTGTAGATGCGAATGTAACGAGGTGGAGTCCGTGGAGGAGGGGGGTGAGGGGAAGAGTGAAGGCTGTCTGCTTCTCCACTGCTGTGATTGTGGGGTATTCACTGGCCGCCTCTCCCGCAATGGAGGTTTTCGCGTGTTGGGATGTGCATTTTAAAATTGTTCCCTCACTCGTTTCCAACAAGACCTCCGGGTCATTGTTGTATTGGGCGAAGTTGAGGATGGCTTTGGCGGGAATCGTCACAGACCCTTCGTTTTCAATCTTCGCTTCAAAACTTGTGATAATACTCAATTCCAAATCCGTCGCACTGACCGTACATCGCCTTCCCTGCGCCTCGATTAAAATATTCCCCAAAATCGGCAGGGCCTGTTGACTTCCAATCGCGCGATTGACAAGTTGTAGTGATTGGAGGAGTTCCGGGGTGGAGCAGGAAAACTTCATAGGTTGATAGTATAAGATATAAAGCTATATACCGAATTCATCATCATCAAGAACTCTTCTTTTTCATACACATTCATAGTCCTGACTGTGGAAAATTGACATATAGAGATAGGTAGAGTGCGAAATTTTACAAGAGAATGCAGAACGAACATATGTTTTGTGTGTGTGGTGTGTGCATAACTTGTGGAGAAGTCCGGGGGAGAGGGCGAGAAAGGCCGAAATATAGATTTTCTGCTACAGAAAGCCAAGAACAACTCTGGTGTGTGGAAGGGGCCGTGAGTGTACGGCGGGTTTTTACAATCCCCTTATACACAGGGGTGTGGAGAAGCCCACAAACCCTTCAGATGGTCCTGCGGTACCGCGCCCGCGCCTCATTCTTCGGAACCACCATTTTGTTCGGCCGTATCTGCACGGTGCCGTCTTTGATACTGACAAAACTCCCCTCAGGGACATCCGTCTTGAGCAACGCACAATCCACAACGAACGTCCCGCGTCCGATCTTCACGCCGGGATAACTTGCCATCTGGACACTAAAGCGGCAGTCATCCCCCACAATAATGCCGAGCTTCGTCAGGCCGGTGGGGTGTAGGGGCGATTCGCGAATCGCCCCTACTACAGGCGGTCCAATTGTTGACGAAATTTCCGCCTCATCCAACCGGAGATTCCCCGTGGTTGATCCCCCACCAAAGGAAACATTGCGTCCGATGATCGAGTCTCCCAGGTACGTCATGTGCGTCCAGACCGGGCCCGCAAGGATCGATCCTTTCACTTCGCTGCTGTAGCCGACCACACAGTCATCACCAATGCTGGAGCTGCGCACGAGCGCGTTATTCCCAATAATGCAGTGGCGGCCGATCACGCACGGGCCGACGACCGTCGCGTGGGGGAGAATCCGTGTTCCTTCTCCAATCACCGCATTCCCTTCAATGACGGCTGAGGGGTGGACTTTCACGGACGGATGAACCGCCGATTTCTTGATCCCCGAGAGGAAATGTTCGAGGAGTGGGAGGAGGTGCCACGGGTACTTTACCGGCTGCCAGAAGCCTTCGTATGGAACGGCGCGGTAGGTCTTTGTTTTGAAGAGCGAGCGGAGCGCCTGCTCGTAGCCGTCATCGCGGTGATTCTTCACAGCCTTGAGAGCGGCCAGGAGCGCGGCGGGATCGTTGTGGATGTGCGCGACAATGTTGATCAGTTTCCCCGGCTCATTCCCCTCGCCGGGCTTTTCGACAATCGAAGTGATCTTCCCGCCCTTTACGGTCAGGTATCCCCCCGGAAAATATTTTTTCACTTTCCGCGCGAGGATCGCGCCATCCGTCTTCGGTTTCAGAGCGGCCGCCCTAAGTTCAGTCAGTGCAGAAGAGTCAATGACGTCGTTGCCGGAAACAATCATCACCGGCCTTCGCTCGCCTGCGGGCGAGCTACGGCCGGCAAGCCGGCTCTTTAATACCTTGGGCAGAGCGCTCAGGCACGCGCCCTGCATCCCGAGATCAAGATTTTTTTGTTCGATCAGCTGAAGCTTGGGGAACATTTTGCGGATCTCCTTCTTATTATGTGCACCAACAACGAGAATGATCTCCTTACACCCGCCTTTTTGCAGTGTCTCCACCTGGTGCTCCGCGAGTGTCTTGCCGCAGATCATGAACAGGGACTTCTCGTGGAGGGGCCAGAAGCGGCGGGAGCGGCCGGCGAGCAGGAGAAGAGCTTTCACGAGTAAACAGTGTAGGCCTCTGTTATTGCCTCAGCCAGAGACGAAACATGCTCGTTAATTCGTTAACTCGTTCTCCGATTACCAAGCAACGAGCATGTTCGAGTTAACGAATCTGCGATCACGTCTGTGGCATGAGAACTTCCATCAATATATCACCTCGATCGTCCCCTCCCGCGCCGTCACGCGCACCGGTATCCCCAGCGCCCGCAGCCGGTCGAGGATGACTTTGTGCGGATGGCCGAATGGATTCTTCTTCCCAGCCGAAATTGCAGCGAGAGATGGATGCACCGCGAGGAGAAAGCCGGTTCCAGACGACGTCTTGCTCCCGTGATGGCCGGCTTTGAGGACAGTCGCAGAAACATCGGCCCCGGAGGCGAGTGCGGCCCGCTCCCCGGTTTCCTCCGCATCGCCGGTGAACAGAACCGATCCCGACCGTGAAAGTACGCGGAGAATAATCGATGCGCTGTTCACATCTTTCATTTCCTTTCCGAAGAGTGTTGGCGGCGGCCAGATGATATCGAGCACGATGCCGTCGCCGAGATCGATATCCTTCCGGGGATCCGCGATCCAGACGGGGATGCGCTGCTCGTTGACCAGCCGCAAGAATTCATCATAGCGCGGGAGTTTGTACTGCACCCCGGTTATGAGAATTCTCCCGACGCGATAACGACGAAGAATATCCGGGAAAGCGAAGATGTGGTCGAGCTGCGGATGACTCAGGACAAGCATATCAATACTGCGGTCGAAGAAGGGCATGTATTTACTCCACTGCGTGAGTGTGGAATTGTCGGGACCGCCGTCGATGATGATCTGTTTGCCCGATGGCGTGACGATGAGTGCGGAGTCGCCCTGGCCGACATCCATGAAGTAGATATGCAGGCGACCGTCGGGCATGCGTGACAGTTCATGGACGGACAGGAAAATTCCTGCAGCAAGCGCAGCACAGAGAAGAAGCGTCGGAGAGCGGGGAAATACGGACATACATTCACCATCGTCTTCGCGTCAGCCGGATGCCAGAGCGCCCAGAAAAAATCTTTTTCAGATTCCATTATTTCCTCTCCACTAAGCCATCAATTCAGTTCCATGAGGTCGTGGAACGTTTGCGCTTCCGCATCCATCTCCAGCCGGCTCCCGCCCCTCCTGCCATTGCGATACCCACGATCGGCAAACCCGAAGACGAGAGCCCCCCCGACGGTTGTCGTCCGCCAGACGGAGCGTTGATTCCCATAGCCGGCTCCACGACAGATGTCCCGACTCCTTCGCCCCCCTCAAATCCCGTGAATGTCTGCATGTTCCTCTCATTGTCCATCGCGACCGATGCCCCGGGGGAGGGAATGCCCTGGATCACTTCATTCGCGCGGATCACGTACTTGCGTCCGGGTTCCTGCTTCGCGGTTGTGAGCGTGACCTCACTGCCTGCGATCACGATGCGCTTTAACACGAGCGTGTCGCCTGCGGCATCGAGAACACTGAACGCGTTCACGGCTTGTTCGAGTGGAACGCGCACGAACGCGCTGAACGTCAGCTGCAGGAGCGTCGGTGACTGCGCCGTCGCGCTCAGGAGTCCCATGGTCGATGATTCCCGCTGCTTGCGTGACGGTGTGGGGGCGCCCGCACCCCCCTGATCGGAATTCTTCGAGGCCTGTCCGTTCGTGTCCGGGGTATCGAGGCCGAGCCGCACTTCCTCGATAAATGACGCGCTCTCCTGGCCGTCGCCGTTCACCGCCGTTACCGCGAGGAAAATTTCGGGATAGGGCGGAACTTCACTCAAAATCAAATCGGTGTTCTTCCCGCTCGTTGTTTCAAAATCATCATAGGCGCCGTCGTTCCCGAGAATCGATTTCTGTCCGTAGTAGATCCTGTATGTCGCGATGCCGCTCTCGGGGACCTCCCAATGCACGGAGACCTGGCCGCCGGCGTATCGTGCCGAGAGTCCGGTGACATTGCCCGGGGCAGCCGAAAACACAGAAAGAGGCCAGGCGAGGGCCGTCAGGAGCAGTGCGGCGCGAATGTATGGACGATGCATAAATCCAGACATTCTATCACATTCGCAGAACTTTAGCCAATCCCGTTCCCCACACACAAATTCCCATCCACGCCGTTGCCGCGACCAGCATCCCCGCGGTCATCAGGGAGTTTTGAAGCAACGGCTGAGCGGCGATGAGGAACCCGAGCAACAGCAGCGAGAACGCGATCCAGCGGAGGAACATCGCAGCGGAAATGCGCGTGGGCATTGCGCAGAGCGCCTGCGGGAGGAGGAGAATCGCGAGCGTCACGTGCACGATGATCGAGGTCAGAGCAGCGCCGACAAAACCCCGCGTGGGGATCAGGAGGAAGTTGCTGACGAGCGAGAGAGCGACGCCGATCATCAGCGTCATCACGAGCGGCCTCCACCGGTGTTTGGTCAAAAGCACATAGAAGCTGAACGTGAGCAGGCCGTTCATCAGCATCGAAACGGAGAGCAGCCTGAGCGCGGTATCGGATCCGGGCAGTGTCGCAGTCGAAAGATATTGATTGGTCGTCAGCATCTGCATCAGTGGGCGGGCCCACAGCGCGGAGAAGAGTGCGGAGACAGCGCCGACCAGGAGAATCGCCAGCAGAATTTTCCCGAGGAGATCGCTCGTGTTCTCGCCCTTCGCATCGCGCTCGCTCAAGATAGGGAGCGTCGAGTTGAGCAGGAATGTCGGCAGCAGGTACGCCATGTCCATCATCCGCTGTACGAAGCCGTAGTACGCGTTCTGCAGCTGGTAGTCGTCGGGCCGCAGCAAGCCGATCAGCGTCACGTCGAACTGCCGGTAGAGCGCGGTTGCGAGGAACGCGATGCCATAGGGCGCGGAGAGTCGCAGGAGGCGCTTCAGCACATTCGGGTCCCATCGTGGCCAGACCGTGTACACACGACGTCCGAAGAAAAGGGAGAGATCCAGAAGAACGAAGGCACCGACCCCGCCGAATACCAAGAGTAGGTAGAGCGCGGCACTGTCCGTGGAATTCCGGATGCCGTAGAACACGGCTGCTGCGGTGAGCGTAACCGTCACGAGGCGCTGCGTCACCTCGGCGATGAACACGTAGTGCATGCGATATTCCACCTGGAAGACTGTCCGCAGCATTCCGGCGAGCAGCGTGAACCCCGGCACGAATGCAGCGATGGTGATCGCGAGCGGGAGCGGCGTGCCCTGCCAGTGGGGGATTGCCCATGCGATGAGCAGGGCGGAGCCCAGGGAAATCCCGAGAATCATCATGCGCAGCGTCATCAAGTTCCCAAGAACGGCTGCACGATCCCTGGCCCGCGCAACTTCGCGAACGGAGACGGCGTAGAGGCCGAAATCGGCGAGAATGCCGAAGATTTGCAGGTACCCGTACGCGGTGTTGTACGTGCCCGCGAGCTCGATACTGAGCCCGATCGCCACGAGCTTCACCGTCACAATGCTCAGCGCCGCCATCGTGATCTGGCTGCCAAATTGCCAGAGGGTGGAAGTGGCGATTTTTTTGGTCGACATCGATGGCAGTGTAGCAGTATGCTAAGCCAAAGAATGCTTCTCCCCTTCAAGCACTTCATCTCCACCAAGCAGCTCACGAGGAGCGCGGCGGACGCCATTTTGACGAAGGCCGAGGAGATGGAGACGGTGATCGCTAAAGGCGGTGACGGCCGGCTGCACGGAAAAATTCTCGCGGCGCTCTTTTACGAACCCTCTACACGCACGCGATTGAGCTTCGAGACGGCGATGTGCCGGCTGGGCGGTGACGTGATTTCGGCGGAGGGCATCCAGTTTAGTTCGCTGTACAAGGGCGAGACCGTTGAAGACACGATGATGATGGTGGGACAGTACGCCGATATCATCGTGATGCGCCACCCGGAGGCAGGCAGCGCCGACCGTGCGGCGTCCGTCAGCCCCGTTCCCTTCATCAACGCGGGCGACGGTCCGGGGCAGCACCCCACGCAGGCGATGCTCGATCTCTACACGATCAAAAAGGAATGCGGGAAGCTCGACGGCCTGCGCATCGCGATGGTCGGAGATCTTCGTTATGGCCGGACAGTGCACTCACTGAGTTTCCTCCTGGGGCTCTACAACAACGTACACTTCACACTGGTGTCACCCAAAGAACTGACGATGCCGCCGAAAGTCACGGACTTCTACAAAGACCACAAGATCACCTATGTTGAAACGGACGACATCACCGCCGGTCTCGATTGCGACGTTCTCTACATGACGCGCGTGCAGCAGGAACGGTTCACGGACAAGGCCGAGTACGAACGTTTGAAACTCAAGTACATCCTCACCGCCGACATGCTCAAAGGCCGCAAGACCGTCGTCATGCACCCGCTCCCCCGCGTCGGTGAGATTGAGACCGGAGTCGACGCGCTCCCGAACGCCGCATACTTCCGGCAGGCGCACAACGGCGTCCCGGTGAGGATGGCGTTGCTGGACCTTCTTCTCGCCCGGCAATGAATTGCCGGGCTACCCACACCTACCCACGCCCGAATCCATGGTCCCACCTCTCATCATTCTGCTCCCCGTTCTGTTCTTGGGAAGCATTATTTCCACGATTGCGGGCGGCGGTTTAGGAATCATTCTTGTCATCGCCTCGACGTTCTTCACCGATGTCCGCACGAGCGTGATCCTCGTGTCGCTACTGGGTTTTGTGATCCAAGGCGTCAAAATCTTCCATTTCCGCAAATACACGCGGTGGGAAATCGCGCGCTGGTACCTCGTCCTCGGTATCCCCGCGAGCTTTGCCGGAGGTTTCCTGCTATTCATCTTCTCCGAACGCACGATCGAGATCGCCATTGGCCTCCTCTGTCTTGCGTTCTGCGGTCTTGAACTCTCTCCTCGCCGCGTTCGCGTCATGCCGGACAGGGTGACACTGATCGCGCTGGGCGGCATCAACGGCATTATCGGCGGTGTCACGGGCAACGGCGCGCTTATGCGCAGTCCCGCACTCCTGGCGTTCGGTCTCGCCAAAGAAGAGTTTGTCGGCACGTCCTCCATGATCGCGCTTTTCATGAACATCGGGAAAACGTCGGTGTACGTCACGCAATTCCATTGGAGTTACGACGCGATCCTCCTGATTGGCTTGTCCATCCCGATCGTCCTCTGCGGGGTCTCCATCGGCAAGCACATTCTACGATACGTTCACCCGATCCTCTTTGAGCGTATCCTTCTCATCATCGTCTTCGTCGGCGCCATCCGTCTCCTCATTTTTTCATGACAAATGTGCTCCTCCGCGGCGGGACAATCATCACCTCCGACGGGGCGGTTGACGCCGATATCGTCATCGGGAGAAATCGCATCCAGAAGATCCTCAAACGGCCATATGAGCCCAGGCTCATTTCGCAAATGAACATCACATTCAATGAGGAAATCGATATTTCCGGAAAACTCCTCTTTCCCGGGCTCATCGACTGCCACGTCCACTTCCGCGAGCCGGGAATCACGCAGAAAGAGACGATGGCGACGGGGGCCGCTGCAGCCCTGGCAGGTGGGGTGACGACGGTGTGTGAGATGCCGAATACCGTTCCGCCGACGGTCACCGTCGCCGCGCTCGCCGACAAAGTCCGGCGGTGGGATTCTTTGCAGAGTGTCACCCCGAGCAGCTCAGCGCTCAGCGCTGAGCGTATCGAGGGGCGGTTTTTCTTCGGCGCAACAGAGCCTGCGCATCTCCTCACGTTGCGAGAACTCTGGACCGGATCATCGGAAGAATTGCAGCGGCTTAAGAAGCGATGTTGTGGATTGAAACTGTATTTCGATCATTCCACCGGCGATCAAAAAGCGGAAGGCGGCGTGATCGACGATGCGTTCAAACTTTGCGCAGAGTTGAATATCCCCGTCGTGTGTCACTGCGAAGACCCTGAGATCAATCAAGCTGCACGCGCGACGTATCAACATTCAAAAGACATCGCCGATCATTCCCGCATGCGCCCGCCGGAGTCGGAAGAGAAGTCCATCAAGGACGCTCTCGCTCTTGCGAAAAAGTACGGTACGCGTCTTCATGTCGCTCATCTCTCAACTACAGGCGGATTGGAGCTCATCCGCGCCGCAAAGAAATCCAGCATCAGTGTTACCTGCGAAGTTGCCCCGCATCATCTCTTCCTGACCGTTGATGATTACAAGACGCTGGGGACGCTTGCAAAGATGAACCCGCCACTCAGAACGCGTGAACATCAGGAGGCGCTGTGGCGGAGGATCGCGGATGGGACAATCGATTGCATTGCGACCGATCATGCGCCGCATACGCTGGAAGAAAAAAAATGCGAGGATCCGCTCAAAGCGCCGTCCGGTGTTCCTGGGGTTGAAACAATGTTGCCGCTGCTTCTCACCGCCGCGAGTGAAGGGAAGCTCCGCCATTCAGACATCGTTCGCTTGTGCTTTGACAATCCCAATCGCATCTTCGCTCTCGGGAAGCAGGGGATTACTGAGGGCGCTCCCGCGGATCTGATTCTCGTCGATCCCAAAAAAGAGTGGGTGATCAAAGGAAAGGAGCTCCACAGCAAGTGTCAATGGACGCCCTATGAGGATTGGCACGTCTCCGGAAAAGTTGTGCGGGTGGCTTGCCGGCCATAGCTCCGCAGAGCGGAGGCCGGTCGCCGTTTGAGAATTGGAAAATGATGGGAAAGGTTGTTAGTCATTACCCGTACTGAACAACCGGGTGGGTCGGAGGGTATGCTGCCACGTATGTTCTTCATGTATGCCAAAAGCGGCCCGGCATGGGACTGCCTCCGGAGAATAAAAAACAGCGGTGCGTTCGGGTGGGGGAAAATCCATACACGTCAATGTGGCCCCAATCCAACACATCTCCTCATCGGCATCGGGCAAATGCATCCTGTTCTCCAGGGGCGCTTCGAACGATTCCAGGCCGCCCGCATCGCGCATATTCAGACATGGATTTTTCGTCTGTGCATGCACCTGAGTCGCGAAGAAGGTGTCCGGGCATTCGGCGAAGAGGGATTTGGCGCCTCCGTCCGTTCATCAGAAGAGTACCGGGTCACGGCGGATGCCCTGCAGAAGCTGCAACCGGATTTGGCGTCGTGCGGGAGCCCGGGGAAGTTCCTGCGATGGACCGCGCAGCGCTGGCGCCGCGCGTTGCAGAGAGGCGACAGCGATGAGGCTGAGCGGTTGCTGCTCCCTCTCAATGCACTCACCGTTCTGCAAATGATGGATGAACATGTTCACCTCTTCCCGTTGGAACAGACCGATGTCCATGGAGCAGTCGGCACGGGCGTCGATATTCTGCAGGAAAGGATCGCCGCGATTGAACACTCTCCGGCATATCAGGCGGCACGGACGCGCAGCAGCGCCGTTCCCTTTGAGCAGCAGAAAGCAGCCGTCGATGAACGCAACGGTCTTGTCACTGCATTTAACCGGCTGCTGAGTGACCCGGCCCGTGACCAGTGGATCTTCAAAACCGCCGTCGAGCGCGCAGCGCTCGCGCCGGTCACGGCATTCGTTCTCGGCCAGGGGCATCGCAGCGGCATACTCAAGCTCGCCAAGGAGCATCTTCCCGAAGATGTCCTGTTCATCTGGGTGACGCCGCCTGAGTTTTGGCTCTGGAAAGCGATTCTGATGAGTGTGGGGTGGGGTCTTTTGCTCGCACTTACCCTCACGCTCGCGGTGCTCTCGCGGTGACGGCGAGCGTGATTGTCCGGAAGCGGGTTTTTTGCTATAATTGTTGGATTTTTACACACACATAACCCAACCACTCGAACCCATCGGCTTTGGGGGCGATACACAGCCCCCGCAGAAGAAAGCTGCCGAAGACAAATCGAAAATCGCGGAAACGATAAAGGCGCTTGCCGTGCAACAGGTGACAAAACAGGTCGACGCGGCGGCCAAAGCGCGTGTCGAAAAAATACTCAAAGAAATGGAGATGAAAAATATCGGCAGACTGGAGAAATTCGCCGAGCAGACGTCCAAAGAGCAACGGGAAAAACTGACCGAGAAAGAGCTGCAGGAACAGGTGGAAGAATTACTGGAAGTCGGAGACCGTGTGTCGACTGTCGCCGCACTCGTCGATTTTTTCGGGGCGGAGGCCAGAGAACTCGGCATTACGTCGCGCGAGCACTTCGATGCCGTGGTGCAGGTCATGCAGAGCGCACAATTCAGGAAAATCACACTCGGTCAGATTCTCAAAGGAGGTGCAACGCTCGCCGACCAGTTCCCCGAGCGCCTGCGCCCCGCCGCACGGTTCCTCATCCACTGCGCCGAGCGCATCAATGCGTTCATGGGCGGTGCGCGCGACGGACGATCGTCCGATCAAATCACCATGGGGGAATTCCTGTTGGAGATGCAGGGATCCCTTGCGCTCATTCGCCCGGTCATCCGGGACCTTCGCCGGACCAACTTTTCCAATATCGATATTCCGGCGGCGCTTGATGCCGCTTTTACCGGCCCGCAAACACTCCTAATTACCAATCCGCTCTTCATCCGATTTTTACAGCGACGCGGAGTCACGACGCCCGAAAATCTCCGGATGTTCAGCGCCTACTGCAGTTACTACAGCGATACGATTCTCGGAGCGCTACCCCCACCCCAAACAGCACGCGGCATCTCCCGTGCCGCATTGCAGGATATGTACATCCGGGTCCATGCAGGACGATCGTACATCGCGGCACTGACGCATAATCACCGGTTCGGTTTCGAGCGTTCCGCCGGTCACATAGAGCAATACATCGGTGATTCCTTCGGAGCATCGCGGCTCACCGTCACGGATCTTATTCAGCTCTCGCTTTTTCTCCAGACTGCCGTGCCCGAGCCTGCGCCGATCCCTGCAGCTCCATCGGACGGGGGCGGAGCAATCGGTATCGCGATGTTGCAGATGAAAGTCGCACAGCTTCTGGTGAATCGCGATCCCGCCAGAGGCGGATCTTTCCTCATTCACCGAGGGTATCGCGGCCTGTTGGCAGTCGGCAAAACGAGCGCCGAAGCAATCGCAAAAGACAACTTTAGGCTCCTCAGGCAACCCGGCGGAGTCATCACTAAAAAACTTCTGCAGGCGAACATGCCCGAGAGAATTCCGATCGCTGAGCTCTCTGACACACAGCAGCAATTCCTGGCGCAGATGCTCAGCCGCGCAGCTGAACGCACGTCGGATGAACTGATCCAGTGGGCGGGTGACGGAGGCGTGGAACGAATGATCGAGCACTACATCGAGAGGCGTCTGAATGTCGAATCCATGCTGGCGATTCTGTATATCAAGGCATTGACCGCCATCACGTTTTTGGAGAATGAGCCGGAGATCTCCCTCCCGATTGTTGGACTTCTCGCGGTTCTGCGGGCTTTCCAAATGCACCGCGGATGGATGCAGGGGGTGCTCTCGGGCGAAGCCGGCAGGAACACCGCGCTCGGCCGCTACGGGCAGGCGATGGAACGAAGCTTGCTCCGGCGGCGCGGTCTCCTCAGTCGCCGTCCGTGGAGTTCCACGCACACGCCGACGACCTCCTGGAATGAGACGCGCACGGCGATCAACGATTTCAATGCGACGCGGCAGTTGCCGGACCGCGTGGGGCAACTCTTGAATACCACGCTCAACACCGCGCAGCGCGATGCGGTCATCGATGTCCGCACGATGTGCGTCGACACCGAGCACCCACCGACCCGCCAGCAGATCGTTGAGCGGCTGCGGCAGAGCGGCTTCACTGCAGTGCAGGTGGAGCGAATCGTCACGACGCTGCAGACCCAGGGGCATTTGCCGGCGACGCTCGGAATGGCCACCCCCGCCCCACATACACCGCAGCACCTGGTCGACGGGCGGGAACACCTTTTACCAGAAGACCGCGCCACCCAAGAAAGGCAGCAACGGCAGACCTGTGTCACCGAGCTCCACGCCTCCCCCCTCGTCCAGCACTTCTCCTCGGTCGTGATCGAGCACAACGGCCAGCACTATCGCTACGTCTTCGTCACCGAAGGGAACAATCAGGGAGTCCGTATGCAGCTCGCCAGTGATCATCCCACCAACCCCACAGGCTGGACCATTCTCTACACCACCGACGGCACCGTCATGCATGGAGGAACCGGCACTCCTCCCGCAGGAGCCGAAGCGGTTGGACAAGGTCACGTCACGGGAGAAATTCACAACAACCGCGCCGCCATCACCCGCCCCCAGGCCTTCAGCCGTCTCTCCCAACCCCGCGTGGCTCCTCTGCCCGCGCCACCTCCTGCCAACCCCGGCGCTCTCCCCTCGAGTACTGGAGCGGAACGCGGAGGACATGTCTCGGCTACTGTCCTCGCCCACTACTCCGAACACCTTCGTCCTGTCGTCACCGAGATCCACGGCCAGACCGTCGAGCGTCTGACGACTGTTGAGCTCGAGCGTATGCGTCAGGGGACCGTTGAAGAGAGACTGGCTGCCGAGCGCTACACCGAGCTCCACGAGCAACACCGTACCCAGACGAGCACCCATGCCTTCACCTTCCAGGATCCCCTCCACATGACCGGGGAGCACAGCACCCGCCGTGTTCGTTCCTGGACCGAACGGCTGGCGCGGAGGCGGTAAAGGGGCGAAGGATAAAGGCGTTGGCGCAAAAGCCTGTTTTGTGATACAATTCTTGGATTTCTCATACACATACTTCTATGGCAAATCCGATACATCTCACCGCCGACGAACAGAAAATCTTCAAAGCTCTTCCGAAAAATCTTCAGGAGGGATGGGAGGTGAAGGAGGAGAGGGGGACATATCAGGATGATGAAAAAACGCAGATGATCCGGATGGGATTCACGCGATTACATGATCACAAGCTTCGTGCCTTCTACAGCAAGTCACCCTCCGTAAAAACACAAGAAGAATTTCTTGAGCTCGCAAAAAAAGTGAATTTCGACGACGTTCCGAAGGAAGATCTCATCGAATTATTTTTTGCGATGGGTGCGGATGGTATGTCCGTACTTATCTATTCGATGCTTCCTCGGGCTAAAACTGATGCAGATCTTGATTGCGTTGCCTACCTGTCTGCCCTGAGAAATGGGTTTTACTCCTCTGTTCCAGCTGTTTCCTAACTATTTATGGAAAAACAAATGTCGAACAAATCACCAGACAGGGAGCCCTCTCAGGGCAATAAGGCCGCGACCCCGCGTCAGGTAGGAGTCAATCAAACGCTCGTACTGCAAAGGGCGGTGGAAATTCTCAGCAAGCAGGGAGCGATTTCCATGGAAAAGCTCCGCGAGCATATCCTCGATACGCAAAAACGCTCCGATTTGGCGGATGAAATTATTGCGGGGGGAATTGATATGGGGAAACAAGATCTGATTGATGCCCTGAAAGACCAGCTGGAAGCCACAGAACAAATACTACTGCAGAAACAACGATTCATTGAAACCGCGGCAAAAATTCCTCCTCAGCCGAGTCTCATCGGCAAGTTGTGGTCGGGCACGAAGGGGGCGGTGAAGTCCGTATCGGGGAATTTATTGGGGAACGTCGTAACTCTGGGTCTTCTTGGCGTAGCCGCTTTTGGAGTCGGATGGTATTTTCAGGACAAAGTCCTGGAATGGTACAACCAATTCCTTGCCAATTTGCACGGCGCAGGTGCGCAGCCCGGCCTCGATCGGTCGAATGAGGCGGACCTTGCCGGAGGCAGATCTATCGGGCGGTTCGGACGGGGATGGAATGCTCCCGAGACGGACGAGATCATCGTCCCGCCACCCTCCATTTCCAATCGCAATATCACTCCTGAGATGCGCAACTTGCCCCCACGGATCAATACGACAACGGGAGGCAGCATGAATACGTTCGGACTGCCGCCGCGGTAATTCTTTTTCACACACATGCAAGAACAGGGAGAAAAACAGGCGGCCCAGCAAAATTTTCCCGAATTAATCGAAAGCGTTATTCGACAGATCGGGATCATGAGGCCAGGCCCTGAGGTCACTCCATACAGTGTTCTGGGAGAGCGGCTTGTTCATGGGCGGATGGAGGCTGCCGGTATTATTCCGAATCTAAAACAGGCGGAAGAAGAATTTCAGAAACTGTGCAAAACTCTCAATGTCGATCCTCAGCAAGTTGAAAAATTGGGCCCGGAGCAACTGACAAAAACATTTCCAAATTTACAACCACAGCAGCTGACGGAACTCCGAGATCGGCGCATTCGCGTGCTGGATGCGCGAAGCTATCATGATCGCATTAGTCTGCTTACTCCTTTGGGAGAAGCCCTTGATGCACTGCACTTGCTTTGTACGCAGCACGCGGTGCATGTGGAATCCACGCTCCGCATGTCCGATGCACAACTCACAAAGCGATTTCCTGGTGACGAGCCACTTGTGAAGCGTTTCCGAGGCGCAATCCAGGCAGTGGAGAAAGCTCGTGCGGCTGTGTTGGCATCTCCTTTGTTTGCCGATCTACAAACAAGAAATGCCGCGTTGGAAAAATTTTGCAAGACACTCGATCTTGATCCGCAAGCCGTGCGCACAATGTCTCCTTTGCAAATCGCTGCATTGCGAACAGGTGGAGATGCGCCACGGGATCTTACAGCTACGGAGCGCAGGCAACTTCGCGATCACCGCGATACCCTTGCTCATGAATGGGCAACAGCTGAAGATACGGCGCTCCATCGTTATCGTTTCCAGGCCGCCGAACAGGCGCTCGATACTTTCTGTAGAGGAAGAGGTCTGACTCTTAATGCCGTCACTCTCGCCACTCCGGAAGAATTGCAAAAAATACTGAAAGGATTAAAGAACGAAGAACAGCGTGTCGAACTCCGGGCTCTACTTGAGCGGTATGTTCAAACGCGAATGCTTCGCCTGCAAACGATGTTCTCATTGCGATTGGATGATCGGCTTATCCCGCGGGAACAACTCCGCATTGAAGGACAGCAAAACCAAAAAACACGCGCGGAATGCCAACGGCTTCTAACAGGTCTAAATGAGCGAACATTCATGCTCGAATATCAGATGGCAATGGTGAATCAATATCTCATGACTGCGCAGCTCTATAGTCGCCTTCGTTATGATCGTAATAGTCCTTTGCATGGGCTGGTTCTTAATGATAACGCACCATTGCGCGATCTGGAAAATCGCGTACGCGAAGGGTGTGAAAAATTACAGGAACTCAGCCCAAAACTTTCCCTGCTGCGGCGCCTAAGCTACGTGCAGGGAATGGTTGAGCTGCAAAGGCAAATGGGGCTCGCTAATCACCCCGACCATGCATTGCTCCTGGCAGAAGTGCAGCGTATGCGAGCACAGCTCCCCTCGCATCGAGTTACTGTTCGCAATCAAGAATCCTACAGATTCGGAGATGCGCGCCTGTCTCGTGATATGACAGAAGGAGAGCTTTTGCTGGAATTGCAAAATTCCGAGGGCATGCTTCGTAGCATCGTCAATGAACGCGTTCGGATACCGATCAATGACCTGATCCCCGCGCAGGGGGATGGACCGGAGAATTCAAACCGGCGTTTTTTACGAGATTGGTTGCTGCGCATCTTCCGGACACGCCCCGGTGGTGATGCCGACACTGTCGAATTTAATCCTGTGCAAGGTCTCCATACGATGATGCTTACGCAGTCTCGGACGACGCTTGTTTCACGACTTACGGGTGGGCGCGCACTGAACACCGACGATCTCGTCAATCTGGCACAGGTGGAATTGGGAATCACCAACAGTTCGTTGGGATATCTGTGGTTTGTTATGGGTCAGCATCGGCAGTTTCTCCGTCTCAGTGCAAGGCGTGGGCAGGTCGGGCAGCGTGTTTCCGGTCTGCCGCCCAATACCAATTCCTTTCTCCCACAAGGGCAAAGAGATGTGATTGGTGGCGCTCCTCAGCTTGACGAGAAGATACGGAAAGAAATCAATAATTCCTTCAGCCTGCATAGTGAGCAGCTCAATGGATACATGGCAAATGTTCAACTGCATGTCGCAGGAGAAATCGACATTCTCGATCGGGTGTCGGATGGTCTTCGTCGCCACTCGCAACTCACGCTCGCCGGAGCTCAGGCTCGCGCGGGGAACGTACTGTTCCCATATGAGAATCCCGCAAACATTTTTGAATGGCGTACTTCAGGGGAGGGAGCTGGATACAGAGCAGTTCTCCCCGAGGCATGGCAGAAATCACTGAAGAGCGCTAAGCAGTTGCAGCCGCTATTGAAGCTGCATGAAGAGCATACCAAAAACGTCCAGCAGCTATCGCAAATTGTCGAAGGATATCGTAACGGTCAGAATGGTCGTCGGGGGCTGAATCAAGTGCACAAGGAGATCAGCGGTATCATGAAGCAAATTCAGGAATTGCAGAAAGCCAATCCGCCCGCAGCGAATAATCTTCCTCTTCCCGGCGCGGAAAAAATAGAGAAACAGCTCGATGCATTGCTCGATCAACTGGATCTCAAAATCGATGAAGCTGAAGACCTCGATATGTCCATGCGCATTGAATTGCGGGACAACGTTCAATTCTTTGCCCAGAGAGCACGTCTTCATGACGCTGCGGCGCAGCTGCCGAATCCGTGGCAAATGTGGACAACCGGCTATGCTTTCAGCGGAGGTCCATGGGTGGCTCTCATTATTGGTACGGCATTTACCGTTTGGTGGCGAAGACGGGGGGGCGATACGCATATTCATAACAACACGACAATTCATAACAGCACGACAATCGTTAACCCACCCCCTGATCAACCAAGAAATAGTCAACCAACCCCCGAAGAGCGCGCTGCCCAAGAACGCCGCACCCGCGTCACCGAGATCCACGGTTCCCCCCTGGTCCAGCACTTCTCCTCGGTCGTGATCGAGCACAACGGCCAGCACTATCGCTACGTCTTCGTCACCGAAGGGAACAATCAGGGAGTCCGTATGCAGCTCGCCAGTGATCATCCCACCAACCCCACAGGCTGGACCATTCTCTACACCACCGACGGCACCGTCATGCATGGAGGAACCGGCACTCCTCCCGCAGGAGCCGAAGCGGTTGGACAAGGTCACGTCACGGGAGAAATTCACAACAACCGCGCCGCCATCACCCGCCCCCAGGCCTTCAGCCGTCTCTCCCAACCCCGCGTGGCTCCTCTGCCCGCGCCACCTCCTGCCAACCCCGGCGCTCTCCCCTCGAGTACTGGAGCGGAACGCGGAGGACATGTCTCGGCTACTGTCCTCGCCCACTACTCCGAACACCTTCGTCCTGTCGTCACCGAGATCCACGGCCAGACCGTCGAGCGTCTGACGACTGTTGAGCTCGAGCGTATGCGTCAGGGGACCGTTGAAGAGAGACTGGCTGCCGAGCGCTACACCGAGCTCCACGAGCAACACCGTACCCAGACGAGCACCCATGCCTTCACCTTCCAGGATCCCCTCCACATGACCGGGGAGCACAGCACCCGCCGTGTTCGTTCCTGGACCGAACGGCTGGCACGGAGGCGGTGATCAAACCATAGTTTTGGGAAATGTGCATTATTCTATAACCACCAAGAAGGTGCTTTTTGTGCTATAATCTATAGATTTCTCACATTCACACACAATGTTTCTGGATCCCATTGAAAAGGCAGTGCAGGCGAAGCAGAAGGAGGTGAAGAACAAAGCAGATGCCCCTCTTGCTCCGCAGGACGTGCAGAAAAA
>CAYJTW010000004.1:23180-28213 GCA_964373225.1 uncultured Candidatus Peribacteria bacterium | reverse complement strand
CGTGCCATCGGGATAGCGGACAGAGCGCAGGACGAACGGGCGGGTGGAACGGAACACGAGATCTTTGCCGAGCAGGAGTGTCATCGGGATACCGCCGATCAAGCGTACGTCTTTGGTGATGCGAACCGCACGCCTTGGATCAGCATCACTACACTTCCCAACGAGCGTCGCATCACCCAGGCGCTGGAATGTGGCGCGCAGCACGCCCTTGGAACGGTCTTCGATCGCGGTGAATCCCGCGACGCTCAAATCCATGTCGCGTCCCTCGACGTACGGCCCGCGGTCGTTGATGCGGACGGTGACGGACTTCCCGTTGCCGATGTTGGTGACCTTCACAAGCGTGTTGTACGGGAACGTCCGATGCGCGGCGGTGAGCGCGTTCATGTCGAATGTCTCGCCGAAGGCGGTTCCCTTTCCATGAAATTGTTCACCGTAGAGGCTGACTTCGTGGTTTTCGTGCAGGAGAAGACTATCGATTTCCCGCATCAGAGAGAGCAATTCCTCTTCACTCACTGTCCGGGAAATGACGCGCGTTTCGTCGCGTTTTTCCCCGGTAACACGTTCGGTGAATGCTCCGAGGGGATAGCGGATGAGGAGAGCCGGGAGATCGTTCACCGTCAGCCGCGAGAGATCATCCACGCTGCGGGTGCGGAAAAGCCAGACGAGCGCATCGGAGAGCATCAATGGATCCTCCGGATGGAACTCCGTCCGATCATCGTCGATGATTCCCCGGTACTTCGCGTACGTGATCACCTCTTCGCCCGGTGACCCCTCGGGAACATCGGTGAAATACGGTTCCCGATTTTCCTCCGTCGCGCGGCGGATGCCGTTCCAAAGCAGGAGGAATCCGTCACGGCGTGTAAGCGTCGGGGACTCCGCGACTGCGAGAGACGGGAAGACGGACAGCGCGAAAAAGAGAGTGAGAAGAATGCGGCGCATGAGACATTCATGATAGGGGGGTCTCACGGCTTTTCAAGCCGTGAGTGGGGGCGTGGTCATCCGTCATCCAGTCCGCCCATGCACGGGTTACAAACCCGTGCGACGCATCTTCTAAGCAAACCCGTGCGACCCTCATCCCCATTAGATCGCCGCCCACCCCTTCGTCCGTACGATCTGCAGCAATGTATGCCGGACATCCTGCCGGTACCGCGCCAGCGTCGCCGGTCCCGCGTATCCGGCGCCTGCATCGGTCGCGCCGGTGATGATGCCCGCATCTTTCTGGTACGCGATGAGCGCCAGTTCCGTCTGCGCTCCGAACTTCCCTGTCACGTTTTCGTTCTCCAGATAGCCTTTCGATGCGAGGAGCTTCTGGAGCGCGCGGACGTCGTCGCCGTGATCGCCCTTCGCGAGGAACTGGCGAAGGTCGAGACCGCGCTTCGCGATCAGCTGGTCGATCTTGCGCATCGCGAGCAGGCGCTGCGCACCGATCGCCGTCAGCTTCTTCTTCCAGAGAGCCACAATGGACTCCCGGGTCTTGGGCCCGATTCTCCCCGCTCCCGCGGCGGAATCTGACGCGACGATACCCTGTGTTTTCTGGAACGCGAGGACGGCATCCTTGAATGGCTTTTCGTAGAGACCGTTGCTGCGGCCGTTGTAGGCACCGAGGAACCGCAGCGTCCGCTGTGCCTCCGCAATACGCGCAGGAGCGCTCTTCGGATCAACGGGAGACGACATGATGGGATCCACGGCGTCCATACGGCGGAACGCGGCTTCCAGATGTGCGGCTGAGGTCTCGGTGAGCTTCGTATCCGGCTCGCTCAGTGCCATATCCTTCAGGAATGTCCGGAGACTCTGCTGCGTTGCCGGGCCGAAGACGCCATTCACTTTTTCCGTGAAGTATCCAAGAGACTTCAATCGCTCCTGAAGAAACGCAACAGAGGCGGTTCTCTGCCCGAGCTCGGCGTGGATATCGAGCAGCGTCGTTGCATCCGAGAGATACGGACGAAGTTGCTCCGGAGGAGCTTCGAGTGTGGCGAGATCAATGGACTCCGACGGTTGCTGGCTATCGGGAGGATAGACGACGGCTTTGACGCGACGGACACCGAACGCGATCGCTCGTGCGAGGCCTTCCTCGCCGTAGCCGGCCCAGAGATCGAGCCGGTGCGCGCGCTGGAGTTCCTGAATCGCGCCGCCGCGGTCGTGCACCGTGACGGTGCCGATCCCCGGGAGAATGATGCGCGTGCCGAACGGATAGCTGGGAGGCGCGGCGACCATACCCGGGTAGACTTCGGTCCCATCGGCGCCGTGATGGCCTTCGCCGTTCAGTTCAATGTCTGCCAAAAGACTTCCTCTGATATAGCAACATTGATCCGGCAGCGGCGAATAGTACGCGGTGATGACGAGATCTTGTTCAAACGCCTCGCCTTTTTGAAAGAGCGCATCAGTTATTCCAGCGGATGGGCCCGCCCCCTGGGTCAGGACGTTGAACGGCATCAGCAGAGCCATGAACAACACCGTGAGAAGGATGTCTTTTTTTGTGTGCATACTTCTTCTCATTATAGCGAAATCTTCCGCGTCGGTCTGTCAACTTTACTCTACATAGACCATATCTTCCACTCTCATTCCGAATTTGCCCGGAAAGTAGGCTCCCGGCTCGATGGTGATGACTTCATGTTTGAGGAGCGCGAGGTCTTTCGCCTTCTGACTCAACGACGGTCCTTCGTGAATGTCCAGCCCCACTCCGTGGCCAAGCGAGTGGGTACAGTACTGCTCGATGCCGGCTTTGGTGAGGATACCGCGGGCGATTTTGTCGAGTTCATGGGTGCTCGCGCCGATCTTCACGGCGTTCGTCGCACGGCTCTTCGCAAGACAGAGCGTTCGATAGACTTGATCTTGAGTTTTGGTCGGCTTCACGGTGAAGTAGACCTCGCTCATGTCGGCGCAGTAGCCGCGGTATTTGACGCCCACGTCAATCTGCACGAGGTGCCCTTTCTGGAGAAGCCGGGAAGTCGGCCGGTGATGCGGACATGCCGTGTGCGTGCCGAACGCGACGATCGGGTCAAATGAGAGGCCGTCCGCGCCAAGTTCGAGCGCCCACAGGAGGAGTTGCCGCGCGAGCCGCTCTTCGGTGATCGAGCGACGCAGGAGTGAGGGAACGCGCCGCAGGAGCTCTTTGGTCATTCGGTGCGCCCGGCGGAGATGGAGCAGTTCCGTTGGATCTTTCTGCCGACGGAAATCTTGCAACACACCGACCGTCGGCACGAACGTCGTCTTGGGGAATTTCTTCCGCCACGAAGACTTCCGCAGCACCGTGACATCTTCGGATTCGAATCCGCATTCGCGGACGTCCTTCATCATCTCGGGAAGCTCGGACACATCTTTGACGGACATGGAGCCGGAGATCCTCTCGGCCATGTCGCGGTAGCGAGAATCGACGAAGAGAACGTAGCGCCGCGGCAGCGCGAGGATGACGCCCGCCGAGACCGGGAGGCCCGTGAGGTAGCGGATATTGGTGAGATTGGTGACGAGGAACGCGGGAGTTGTGGCGTGCCTGAGAAGGACAGAGGAAGAGGGGCGCATGGGACAAGTATAGGGTCGGGATTGGATCTGGCCCAAATTCGCGTATTCTGCTATAATACAAAAGAAAATTCACTCCTCTCACCCTCTCATGAATACCCTCCTCCTGCGTGCGTACTTCTTGATCTCCACCGCGTCGGCGCAAGTCTTCGACGGCCCCGGACTGGAAGGTGGCGTTATCCAGGCAGGGCAGATCAGCGGGCCGATCCAGGCGCCGCTCCGGGAAGTGATTTTGTCGTTCCTGTACAAGGCATTAAGCTTCCTCGCGCTCGCGGGAGTGATCATGGTGGTCGCCGCCGGCTTCTACATGGTCCTCAGTGGAGGCGAGGAGGGGGCGAAGGACAAGGCGAAGAAAATTATCCTGTACGTCGTCATCGGCCTCGTCATCGTTTTCCTCGCGCAATCGCTGGTGGGGCTCTTCCTCAGCGGTCTGCAGTGATTCCCCCATGCACACGTTTGGTTCCCGCCGGCTGCCAGCACTCGTGAGTCTCGCGCTCGCGGCGTTCATGACGCTGCCTCATGCGTTCGCGCAGAGCCCGGGCAACGCAGCGACGTCTGAGGCACATCTGGAGATTTCTGCGGGAGACGTCTTTGAAATCATGGGTATGAAGAGTGCTCCGCAGGAGCAATTCGATTGGGTGCTCACGCAGAACGGTGATTTCGTGGAGGCCGGACGCGAGCAAATCTTCCGCACGCGCTTCACGCAGCCCGGGACCTACACGCTCGACGGCCAGTTCCGCGCGCAGTCCGGTCACCCGCGCCTGCGCATGGAGATCAAGGTACGGGAACGCGACCAAAATGACATCGAGGGGAACCCCCCGCCCGAAGGCATCGGTCTCGAAATCGTGTCGGTCAGCATTCCCGCCGGCGAGAGCGGCGTGCAGATTCCGCCGGAGAATCCGCTGCTGACACTGACGCCGTCGGTCGCGCTTGCGGGGCCGATCAGCGCGGACCTCGATACCAATGCAGACAGCGACGGAGACGGCATCACCGACAACGACAACGACACGGCCGATACCCTGTTTGCCACGGAGCACAACGCGCTGCATCTGTGGTACGCCATCCCCGAAAACGCGTCGCCGATGCATCTGCAAACGACCGCGGACGACGGAACCGTTCTTGAGCAGACCATCAACATTGTCGGAGGCGAACTCCCCGTGCCTGGCGGATCCATTGCTGAGCGTCCCGAACAGGAGGGCGTCGTGAATTTTTCGTTCACCGCCGACACCGGCATCCCGGAGTCCTCCGTGATCACGCACTGGGATTTCGGCGACGGATACCAAAGCCTGCTGGAGGAACCGCGTCACCGGTATCTCCAAAACGGGCAGTACACGGTGCACGTGATCGTCCGGGAGATGTCCACGGGACGTGTGCTTGCTGAAGACAAAAGAGAAATCACGATCAACAGCATCCCTCAGACCGCAGGCAGTTCGTCGTCGCTCTCGTCCGCGGTTTCTTCTGCTCCCGCAACGCCAACCGGTCAGACAGAGACCGGCGGGGGATCGATTGTCTGGACG
>CAYJTW010000004.1:0-23080 GCA_964373225.1 uncultured Candidatus Peribacteria bacterium | reverse complement strand
CGCGGCACCGGCGTGGCTCCAGAAGGGCCTTGAAGCAGCAAAAGACACACCGCCACAGCCCGCCGCGCCGGACGCCTCCTCCGCTGCGCCCTTTGAGCCCGGTCCGCCGGCGCTGCCCACAGAAACGACCCCGCCGTCGGAACCTGCTCCATCAGAGAACGACATGCTCCCGCCGTGGTTGAAGGAAGAGGCTGCGGAACTACCCGTGGCACCTGCTCCAGAGCCTCTCCCTGAACCTGCGCCTGTGGCACCGGCGTCCGCACCAACTCCCGCTCCCGCTCCGATCAGTCCTGCAGCTCCGCAGACAGTCTCTCTGCCCGCCGAAGATGCCGAGCGACTGGAGCGTGAACGTGAACGGAAGCGCCGCAAGCGGCAGCGGTACCGGGAGAATCGGAAGAAACGCAAAGAAGAGATCGTGCAGATCGATGCCCCTGCCGCACCCACGGCTCTTGCCGCCCCCGCCGTCACTGCTCAGCTTCCTGCTCCGGGTCCGCCCCCCAAAGCTCCCACGGCCAAACCCGTTCCGCAGGATATTCCTCCAGCGGAACCCTCAAAGACCGCACCATCCACATCATCTTCGGACGACAACGTTGCGTTCGTGATCAAGGCGGAGGGGATCAGTGATAGCAAAAAAACTGAACCACCGGACAACGTGTAGCATCCCCTCAATCGCCGAATATTTCTGCATTGAGCTGCGACTGTCGAAGAATTGAGCGAAATGTTCCATGGGGGATTTCTTTTCGGTTGGCAGGAAGAATGACGGTCAGCGTCTGGACTCCGACTTTGCGCAGTTTGATGTGACTTCCCTTCCGGGACACGACGGAAAAACCGTACCGCTCGAGAATTTTCTGGATGTGCCGCGAGGAGTACAGCTCAGGCATTGTCCTGTGGCACAGAGATGATTTCTGGTTGCTCGATGAATTCGTGTGACAGTGATGATCCTTCTTCACGGTAGAGAGCTACAGCCTCATTCAGATTTTCAATTGCTTCTTTGCGTGACTCCCCAAAACTTGAAACATCGACATTCAGACACTGCGAAACGAAATACTTTCCTTCCTTCCAGATGATGTAGTAGAGAGAGGCCATGCAATGATTATACCACTGTCTCTGGAACTCTGCATATATTCCGACTACTATGCCAGCGCCCGTGGCGAGTGGTTCGGCAAGCTCACCACAAGCTCCGCAGAGCTCTCCACGGCCTGTTCTGTTTCACGTATGGCGAGCGTAGCTCAGTGGTTAGAGCATCTGGTTGTGGTCCAGAGGGTCGCGGGTTCAATTCCCGTCGCTCGCCCCATCCGGCTTCGTCCTTCGGACTTCGCCGCGATTTGGCGAGCATGAGACCTCGGCGTAGCCGGAGGCGAAGCCGGGTCGCTCGCCCCATCCGGCTTCGTCCTTCGGACTTCGCCGCGATTTGGCGAGCATGAGACCTCGGCGTAGCCGGAGGCGAAGCCGGGTCGCTCGCCCCAGCCTTCACAAAAGACCCTTCTCAAAAGGAAAAGAGACTGATAGACTCCACCTTCGATTGTATCAACACAGTGATACGCTCGTTTTGTTATGTCCGAACCCCTCTTCCGAACTCCGATCCGGCTCCGCTCCGCTCCGCCGCGATCTCGTCGCAGATAACCCTTTTCGCACAATGTATGTCAGAACCGTTGTTCCGAACTCCGAAAGGCACCCACGACGTCCTCCCCGAGGATCACCAGTACCAGACGTACATCAAGAAAGTCGTGCGGCACCGCTGCCGGCAGGCCGGTTACAAGCGCATTGATCCGCCGATGTTCGAGCACAAGGGCGTGTTTGAACGCGGCATCGGGCAGCACACCGATATCGTCGAGAAGGAACTCTTCACCGTGACGGGAAAGCGGGACGTCGACGGCGAGGCGCGCGAGTTCGCGCTTCGGCCCGAGTTCACGGCCGGCATCTGCCGCTCGTACATCGAACACGGCATGCAACAGCTGCCGCAGCCGGTGGAACTCTACGCAATCGGCCCGTGCTTCCGCTACGACCGTCCGCAGAAGGGGCGCTACCGGCAGTTCCACCAGATCGACCTGGAGGTGATCGGCCTCAGGGACCCCAGCATCGACGCGCAGCTGATTCACGTGATCACGAAAATCCTCTCGGATCTGCGAATTTTTGACCGCCTCACGCTGCAGATGAACAACATCGGTACCGCCGAGAACCGCAAGGCCTACACGGAAGCACTAAAGGACTTCTTCATCGGCAAGGAGCGCCAGCTCCCGCCCGATGATGCGCGTCGTCTCCAGACGAATCCGCTGCGGCTGCTCGACAGCAAAGAAGAGGATACGATCATCCTCATCAAGAACGCGCCCAAGCTCGAACAATTCCTCGATGATGAGAGCAAGAAGTACCACGAGACGCTGCTCGAGTACCTCGACGCGCTCGGCGTCAAATCGATTGCCAATCCCAACCTCGTGCGCGGTCTCGATTACTACTGCCAGACCGTCTTCGAGTTCTGGGACAGCAGCACCGGCTCGCAGAACGCGGTCGGTGGTGGTGGACGGTACGATCCGCTCATCGAAGCGTTGGGCGGGAAGCCGACGCCCGGTGTGGGGTACGCGGGGGGCGTCGAACGGATGATCTGGCACATGAAGGAGGCCGGCGTGCAGGCGCCGAACAAAGACCAGGTGGACGTGTTCGTCGCGCAGCTGGGGCCGGAAGCGAAGAAGCAGTGCCTCACGCTCGTCTCGCAGCTCCGCGATCTCGGCGTCCACACGCTCGGCGCGCTCGGCGAGGCGAGCCTCAAGAGCCAGATGCGCCTGGCCGACAAATTTGAGGCGCGCTACACGCTGCTCCTCGGCAAAATGGAAGTGAAGGAGGGCACGATCATCCTGCGCGACATGAAGGCGGGGAAGCAGAAGCAGATGGCATTCAAGGACGCGGTTCCGGAGATCATCAGTCTGCTCGGCAAAGAGAACCTGGATACCTATGTGATGCGCGATCACGTGGGGGAGGATTAATGAGAGTTGGGAGCAGCCTTTCTGGCTGCCAGTTAATGAAAGGACTTGCCGGGGGAGCGCCCTTTCTGGGCACGATGCGCGGGCAGAAAGCCCGCCCCCTTTCTGCATCAGTCTCTCATTATTTGCAGCCAGAAAGGCTGCAGGCCGTATTAAACCCATGTGCGTAGTCCCCAAACGGCACTCCGTATGTTCTTCCCCATACGTCCACGTGGAGCACTCGTCCCTCTTTGAGACGGACAGTTAAGTACTGATGCGGAGAAATTCCCCAGATGAGCGTCCAGCGCTCTCTGATGTCGTCCTCACTGAACCAACCGCTGCCAACCAGCAGAATCTTCAGCAGCCAGTTCATGTGCGTGCAATGGATGAAGTTCGTGCGAGTCCACACGTGATCCGCGTCCCGGCTGAGGATCTTGTGAATGAGGAGGTACGTGTGGCTCCGCCGGGCGCGGAAACGGCCGGTTATCAGATCGTATGCGCGGCGAAGAGCGTCATCTTGATTTTTTGCAGATCGCAAACTCTGACAAACTTCATGCAGATCGTTCGAGACATGGTGAGGCACCGGCCATGAGAAAAATTTGAACATCAAATGGTAAGGAAGCCGCCTAAATATCAAGATTTTTGACAGCTTTGGCATGCGTCTGAATAAACTTCCTCCGCGGCGCCACCTCGCTGCCCATGAGCGTCGTGAAGGTGAGATCGGCGCGCTCGGCGTCGTCCATCGTCACGCGCAGCATCAGGCGGGTTGTAGGATCCATCGTGGTCTCCCAGAGCTGCTGCGGGTTCATTTCGCCGAGACCTTTGTAGCGCTGGATATTGATTTTTCGTTTTTTCGCGGCTGGCGGTTGTTTTTCGGCGCCTGCGGCGCCGTTCGCAGGCAAGAATGCCTGCGCTGGGTCGGCTTCATCATCCTCTCCGGTTTCCTGTGTGTCTTCATCCTTGACCCCCCACTCCTTCATGATCGCGGCTTTCTCAGCATCGGTAAATGCATAGCGCGCATCGCGGTCTTTCTGGATTTTGTAGAGCGGCGGCTGGGCGATGTAGAGCATTCCCTTTTCGATCAGCTCGGGGAAGTAGCGGAAGAAAAGCGTCAGCAGGAGAGTGCGGATATGCGCGCCGTCGACGTCGGCATCGGTCATGAGCATGATGCGGTGGTACCGGAGCTTGCTGAAGTCTTTGACCTCGCCGATGCCCATGCCGAGCGCGATGATCAGGGCTTTGACTTCGTTATTGGCGAGCATTTTATCCATCCGGGCCTGCTCGACGTTGAGGATTTTCCCTTTGAGCGGGAGGATCGCCTGGAACTCACGGTTGCGCCCCTGTTTGGCCGAGCCTCCGGCGGAGTCTCCTTCGACGATGTAGATCTCACATTGCGATGGATCCCGGTTGGAACAGTCAGCAAGCTTGCCCGGGAGCGTCATGCCATCGAGTGCGCCCTTGCGGATCACACTGTCCCGGGCCGCGCGGGCGGCCAGGCGCGCGCGGGCAGCGAGGAGACACTTGCCCACAATATCTTTCGCTTCACCCGGATTCTCCTCCATGTACTGGCTGAGCTTGTCGTTGACGACCGTTTCAACGGCGGTCTTCATTTCGGCGTTGCCGAGCTTGCCCTTGGTCTGGCCCTCGAATTGTGGTTCCTTCAACCGCACGGCAAGAACGCACGTGAGCCCTTCGCGGACGTCATCGGGGGTGAGGTTCTCTTCCTTCTCCTTGAGAATGCCGTACTTGCGCGCGTAGGCGTTGACCGTGCGAGTGAGCGCGGCTTTGAGACCCGTCAGGTGGTGTCCGCCCTCCGCCGTGTGGATGTTATTGGCAAAGCTCACCACATGCTCCTGGAACGTCTGCGTGTACTGCATCGCGACTTCCACAAAACCGTCGTCGGTGTCTTTCTCGAACCAGATGACCTCGCCGATGCGCTCTTTGGATTCGTTGAGATGGCTGACGTACGCCGAAATGCCGCCTTCGAAGTGGAAGCGATAGAGGCAGGGGTACTGGAGGTCTTCTTCGGGGCGCTTCTTGCGGCCGTCAATTATGGAAATCGTGATGCCGCGGGTCAGGTACGCCTGCTGGCGGAGCCGCGTCATCAGCGCGTCCATGCTGAACTGGACGGTATCGAAGATATCGGTATCCGGCAGGAAGTTGATGATCGTGCCATGCTTGTCCGACTTTCCGGTCTTTTTGACATCAGCGAGCGGCTTCCCGCGCTTGTACTCCTGGACGTACACGTAGCCGTCCCGGTGAATTTCGGCGCGCATCTTGATGCTGAGCGCGTTGACCACCGAGGCTCCCACTCCATGGAGGCCGCCGGAGACTTTGTAGCCGCTCTCATCACCGCCGAACTTGCCGCCCGCATGCAGGGTGGTGAGGACGACTTCGAGCGCGGACTTCTTCGCCGTCGGATGCATGTCGACCGGAATGCCGCGGCCGTTATCCTCGACCGTGACCGATCCGTCGTCTTCGAGCGTCACGGCGATGCTCGTGCACTGCCCCGCCATCGCTTCATCAATACTGTTGTCGACGACCTCGAAGACCAGGTGATGGAGCCCCCGCACATCCGTAGACCCGATATACATGCCCGGGCGCTTGCGCACGGGTTCGAGCCCTTCCAGAACGGTGATTTGCTTGGCGGTGTACTTGGGGGCGGCCATAGGTCGGGAGAGATTCTAGAGAGAGAAAAGCGCTTGCACAAGGCTCTGCGCTGCCGTACTCTCGGTGCCCATGGCCATCTACGCAATCAAGCACGGCGACGAAAGTACCGACCGTCTCCAGCAGCGGTTCAAAAAGCAGGTGCAGAAAAGCAACCTCATCAAGATCCTGCGCGAGCGCCGGACGCACAAGCGCCACAAGACGCGCCGCCTCGAACGCATTCGCGCGCTCAAGCGCGAAGGGTACCGGCAGGACAACCGCAAGAAGCAGTTCTACTCCAACATGTAAAATTACCGTGGTGTAGTCTCGGCGAAACGCAGTGAAGCCGGACGGAGCCGGGCAGTTTTATTCCAACATGTAGGGTCGGATGTGGTAGGAAAAGATCAGTGTTTTCGCCTTACAAAAGGCTGCTGTTTGTGTTATAATTCTCTCTTCCTATAACTGACATCAACCATGTCGAACTTCATCAACAACAATCGGCTGGAACAGTGGACTCCCGAAAATGGAGATGAGGTCATTGATGCGATAAGAATAAATTTTGGAGATCAGTTGACCATCTTGGGATACGACATTCAGTCGCTGTATGCAGGACCAAAAGCAATCGACGTGAAATGGGGCAATGAACGCTATCCGCTGTATACGCTACCGTTATCAGGTCCTAGACCGGCGATGGACACGATTCTCGCATGCATTGAGGAACATGTGAATCAGCTCAAAAACATTCTTCATGCATTCGAAAGACCACTGAGGGAAGCTTTGGGGATGGATGTTATGAACAGCATACTGGACCGCATTGGGGGAGGAACTGGTGACCCGGAAGGGATGCATATTACTGCCAATCCGCGGCTGATCCCGATGCGTGCTGAACAGTTCCGGAATGTCAGAGTTCCATTCACAAACAATGACGGTGTTATCGAGTACGATGCAAGCGGGATCTTAGAACTTCAAACTGCACTCAGTGCCAATGGTGATGGCGCGTCCGCATGGCTGTATATCAATACGGACAGTATCGATGAAAACTTTGTCGAAATTGAGATCTATCGTACCATTTCTGCATGATGCATTCGGATTCTGGCGCGACCACTACGCCGTGGCATACTCTTGCGATCAAAGATGTTCTCAACAAGTTGAATACTTCTTTTGATCATGGAATTACACAAGATGAAGCCAAGAAAAAACTTGAGCAATACGGATTCAACCGCCTGACAGAGGGAAAGAAGATCTCTCCCTGGAGACTCCTTCTCGGACAGTTCCAGAACGTCCTCGTCATCATCTTGTTGATCGCGACCGTGCTCTCGGGATTCCTCGGTCATGAGATCGAAGCGATCACGATCGCCGCGATCGTGCTGCTGGCCGTCGTCCTGGGGTTCGTGCAGGAGTACCGGGCCGAGCGCGCGATGGAGGCGCTCAAGAAGATGGCGGCGCCAACAGCAAAAGTGATACGGGACGGGGAGCAGATCGAAATACCAGCCGAGCAACTCGTCCCCGGCGACATCATCCTGCTCGCCGCCGGCGACCGGATTCCTGCGGACGCGCGACTGATCCAGGAAGCGAATCTGCGAACGGAGGAGGCGGCGCTGACGGGAGAATCGCTGCCTTCAGAGAAGAGTACGGAGGTGATCGCGAATCCCGAAGCGCCCGTCGGGGACCGGAGGAATATGGTCTACGGCGGGACGTCGGTGAGCCACGGACGCGGCACGGCCGTCGTGACCGGGACGGGCATGCAGACGGAGTTCGGCAAGATCGCGGCGATGCTGGAGACGGTGGAAAGCGAGGAAACGCCGCTCCAAAAGAATCTGGATCGGGTGGGGAAGACCCTCGCGAAAGTGGCTCTGGGCGTGGTGATCGTGATCAGCGCGATCGGATGGTATCAGGGAAAAACGCTGATCGACATCTTCCTGTTCGGCATCGCGCTCGCGGTAGCGGTCGTCCCCGAAGCATTGCCCGCGGTCGTGACGATTTCGCTCGCCATCGGCGTGCAGCGGATGGTCAAGCGCCATGCGCTCATCCGCAAGCTCCCCGCGGTCGAGACGCTGGGATGCACGTCGGTCATCTGCACGGACAAGACGGGGACGCTGACCAAAGACGAGATGACCGTCCGCACGATCTGGGTGGTCGGGAAGACCTACGACGTCTCCGGAGCAGGCTACGCACCGGTTGGACTCTTCTCACTTGACGGCAAAGAGGAGAAACCGCACGACGGTCTGCTGGAGCTCCTGCGCGCCGGAGTGCTCTCGTCCGACGCAAGACTGATCGAAGAAACTGAGGGTCTCTTTGATATCACTGGAGATCCGACAGAAGGCGCACTGGTCGTTGCGGCGGCCAAGGCGGGCCTCTTTCGGGGCGACCTGGAGAAGAAAGCACCACGCATCGGCGAAATTCCCTTCACCTCCGAAACAAAGAGAATGACGACACTGCACAGCCTGCGTCCCGGTCCCGGTCCCAGTCCCGAGCCCGTCCCCGAGACCATGGCCTACGCGAAAGGCGCGCCGGAAATGATCCTCGCACTGTGCAACCGGATGTGGGGAGAGTCTGGCGAAGAGGAATTGACAGACGAACGCCGTGCGGAAATCCTCGAGGCCGCAAACATGATGGCATCGCAGGCTCTCCGCGTGCTGGCCATCGCGCGCAAGGGCGGCACTGACCTGGCGGGAGCCTCCATGGGCATGAAGTTCATCGGCCTCGTCGGCATGATCGATCCGCCGCGGCCGGAGGTGCGTGACGCGATTCGCGAGTGCCACGATGCCGGCATCCGCGTAATCATGATCACGGGCGACCATCCGGTGACGGCGGAGGCCATCGCGCGGGAGCTCGGAATCATTGACCACCAGCGCGGGTCTTCGACCCGCGATTGCGGAGGGATCTGTACCGGGCAGGAATTACAAAAGATGGATGATGCGAAGCTCGACCGGGAACTGAAGAACATCGCCGTCTTCGCGCGTGTCTCGCCGGGCGACAAGTTGCGCCTCGTCACCGCGCTGCAGAAACAGGGCAAGATCGTCGCCATGACGGGCGACGGCGTCAACGACGCGCCGGCACTCAAGAAGGCCGACATCGGCGTCGCGATGGGCATCACGGGAACGGATGTGACCAAGGAAGCCGCGGCGATGACACTCACGGATGACAACTTCGCATCGATTGTGGCGGCCATAGAGGAGGGCCGCGGCATCTTCGGCAACATCAAGAAGTATTTGATGTACCTGCTGAGTTCCAATATCGGCGAGATCATCATCATGACGGGCGCCACGCTCCTCGGCTGGCCGCTCCCCCTCTCCGCGGTGCATCTGCTGTACGTAAACCTCGCGACGGACGGCTTCCCAGCGCTCGCGCTCGCGGTGGACCCTCCGGAACGGGACTTGATGAAGCAGAAACCGCGCAATCCCCGGACGGGCATCTTCACCAGGCGCGTCATGGCCCTGATGCTGACCGGCAGCATCTGGCTCGCGACTCTGATTCTTGGAATCTTCTTTTGGGCGACGCATTCCGGCCGCGGCATCAAGGAATCAATGACCATGGCCTTCGTTCTGCTCGTCGTCGCGGAATTCGTCAAAGCCTACAACTTCCGATCCGATCACCTGACCGCGCTGCGGGGAACCTTCAGCAATCGATGGCTCAACGCCGCCATCCTCTGGGAACTGATCCTGCTGCTCTGCATCGTCTACGTCCCGTTCCTGCAAATCGCGTTCGGGACGTTTGCTCTCACATTGCGTGACTGGACGGTGATCGTCGGGCTCGCGCTCAGCATCATCCCCATACTGGAGACGGCGAAGTGGGTGCTCAGAAGGACATGATCCCGAGTAGAAAATTGCGGAGCAAATTTCGTACGAGGGACCCTTCTCCCGCCCGCCCCGCGTAGCTCCGCCGCAGCGGAGTGGGGTGGGGTGGGGTGGGGTGGCGCGCGGATGCCCTCATGTTTGTGTATGCTGTTCTGTTCACGCACATTTTGTACGGAAAGAAGCTCATTTGAAGACTTTTTAAAAATCAGCAAGAAGGCATGAGTGAATTCAGCGCCGCTATTTTCTTTGTGCAGGTAACATAACGAGCATGGAACACGAACAGCTTGTTGGAACAGGTTCAAAACAGAAGGCACCTACACCAAGCACCTTTGAGAACGTGTACACGCTCCTCAGGACATCATTCCCTGACAACTGGGAACTGCCTCGTGTTTTGCTGGATCAACTGAGCAACCCCAAGAAAACGGCCAATGTCCAGGTTTTGTGTAGGATTGCGCGCGACTGCGCCAATCTTGATGAAGCGGATGAGCTTTCCGATCAAGTTTTCCTGGCACCCGTTCGTCATGCAATCGCACAGATTCGCGGCGTTGCGTACGAATTGTTCTCCAGAGCCCAAAACCCGGAGTGTATTACCCTTTCTCTTCCAGGGAATACGCATGCAGAAAATGAAATGGTGAAATGGGTCTGTGAACCGGAGTCTATGAAAAAGTTGGCAATGTGACAAAGAAAATGACACCTCAATTCAGCGCCGCCGCCGCTCCCGAGAGCTCCGCCAGCTCTGCGGTGATGTTGGCCTGACGGGTCTGGTTGTACGTGAGATTGAGATCAGAAAGAATGTCGCTCGCGTTGTCCGTTGCATTGCGCATCGCGACCATGCGGGCAGAATGCTCGGATGCGGCGGACTCGAGGACCGACTGGTAGATCTGCATTTCGGTCAGCTGCGGTAAGATACGGTCGAGGACTTTCTCTTCGGTCGGTTCGAAGAGATAATCCGCGCTGAGCGTCGTCAGAGATTTCGTGGCCTCTTCTTCTTCTTTTGTGATGCGCTTGCGGGGGAGAGCGCTCGCGATGAGTACCCGTAGTTCGCTCTCCGAGAACGGCAGCAGGAGCCGGGTCGAGGGTTCCTGCGCGAGCGCCGAGAGGAAATCGGTGGAGAGCAGCGCCACGTGATCGTAGGTCCCCTCTTTGAACGCATCGATCGCCATGTGGGCGATGGGGAGCACGTCGCGGAACGACGGATGGTTGCTGAGCGCGGGGAACGCCGCGATGACGGTCTGACCCGAGCGCGACAGGTACTGCTGCCCCTTGCGGCCGACCGCGATGAAGTCAATCGTCTCGAAGCCCGGCATATCTTTACAAGCGGCAACGTAATGACCGACCGACCGGAAAAGCTGGGTATTGAGGCTGCCGCAGAGTCCCCGGTCGCTCGTGAGGAGGATCGCGAGAATCCGTTTGACCGGACGCTCCGTCAGCCACGGATGCCCGCCCCGATGGCTCTGCGCGATCTTCTGGAGGATCGCCCACGCGGTGAGGGCGTATCGACGCAGCAGCACGGCGTTCTGGACGGCCCGTCGCATCTTGGACGCCGCCACGAGTTCCATCGCTTTCGTGACCTGCTTCGTTGATTTTATGGCCTTCATCTTGCGCCGGAGATCGCGGAGGGAGTTGGCCATGGAAGACAGGGGCTCGTTAACTGGTTAATTCGTTAACTCGTAACCCATTGGTGAGAATTATCTGCAGAATACGAATTAACGAATTAGCGAGTTAACGAGAACATTATGCGGAGTATCTCTTCTGCTCTTTCAGCGTTGAAATCAGCCGCTTGAGCTTCTCTTCCACTTCAGCAGTGATTTCTTTCCCGAGCGTCTGGAGCACGTCGAAGTGCTGGCTTTTGAGGACGCCGAGGAAGTCCTCCTGGAATTTCTTCACCGCCTCAGCGGGGATATCGTCGAGGAGTCCGTTGACGCCGGCGTAGAGCATCGCGATCTGCTGCCCCACCGGCAGCGGCTCGTACTGGCCTTGCTTGAGCACTTCCGTGAGCCGCGCGCCGCGGTCGAGCTGCTTGCGGGTGGCGGCGTCGAGGTCGGACCCAAACTGCGCGAACACCGCGAGTTCGCGGTACTGGGCCATGTCGAGACGCAGCTTCCCCGCGACCTTCTTCATCGCCTTCACCTGCGCGGCGGAGCCCACGCGCGAAACGGAGATGCCGACGTCGACCGCGGGCCGGATGCCTTTGTAGAAGAGGTCGCCCACCAGGAAGATCTGGCCGTCGGTGATGGAGATGACGTTGGTCGGGATGTACGCGCTGATGTTCCCTTCCTGCGTCTCGATGATCGGCAGCGCCGTGAGCGTGCCGCCGCCGCGCTCGTCGCTCATGCACACCGCACGTTCGAGGAGCCGCGAGTGGAGGTAGAAGACGTCACCGGGGTAGGCTTCGCGGCCGGGAGGCCTCCGGAGAAGGAGGGAGATCTGGCGGTACGCCCACGCGTGCTTGGAGAGGTCGTCGTAGATGCACAGCACGTCTTTGCCCTGATCAACGAAGTATTCGCCCATCGCGCAGCCGGCAAACGGGGCGATGTACGCAGCGCTCGCGGGCTCCGATGCACCGGCGGAGACGACGATCGTGTAGTCCATCGCGCCATGTTTCTTCAGCTCCGTAACGATCTTGGCCACCTTCGATTCCTTCTGGCCGATGGCCACATAGATGCAGATGACCGGCCGATCGGTGCCTTGTGTATGCTTCTGGTTGATGATCGTGTCGATGACGACCGCGGTCTTGCCCGTCTGGCGGTCGCCGATGATCAGCTCGCGCTGGCCGCGCCCGATCGGGATCATCGCGTCGATCGCGGTGATGCCGGTCTGGAGCGGGATGGTGACGGACTTCCGTTCGATGACGCGCGGGGCGATTTTCTCGACGGGGTAGAATGTCTTGCCCGCGATCGGCGCACCGCCGTCTTTGGCAACCCCGAGCGGCGAGACGACGCGGCCGACCAGCTCCTCGCCGACGGGCACCGAGAGCACTTTGCCGAGAGATTTGACCGTGTCGCCCTCCTTCACTTTGCTGTAATCGCCGAAGATGATGGCGCCGATCGTGTCCTGGCCCAGGTTCAGGGCGCTGCCGAGCACGCCGTTGCCGAAATCGATCATCTCCATCGCGCCGATCTTCGAGAGCCCGTCGATGCTCGCGATGCCGTCACCGACGGAGAGAACGGTGCCGGTATGCTCATGGCTCACCCCCCGCGCGTAGGAGGCGAGACGGTCTTCGAGGGTTTTGAGGAGGGCGGAGGAGAGGGTCATAAATAGGGTTAGGGCTGGGGTTAGGGTTAGGGTTGGGGTTGGGGTTAGGGTTAGGAACGAGTTAAATGGTATTGCAGGTTCACCAATGCACCCCGAAGACTGACATCGAGGCGATCGTCGCCGACGGCCAGAACGGCGCCGCCGAGGAGGGTGCTGTCCGCGCGCTCATCGAGTTCCACGCGGGTACTCAGCGTGCGCTCAAGAGATGACATGATGGCGTCTTTCGCGGCGCCGGCGTCACCCGCGGGCGTGACGAGCGTCGCGGAGACGATTCTTTTGCCGGTCCTCAGTTCCCGCCGGACGGCGGGGAGCAATGTGCGCAGCTGCACGTCCGTCCATCCCTGCTTGCGCAAAAATGACAGCGCGGCGTCGCACGCGGTGGCAACGTCGCTCCCGGAGCGGCCGATGCAGTGTTCGATGAGCGACTGCGCGGTGAGGGTCAGGAGAGCGTTCATTTGAGGAGTGCGGGAATGTCTTTCTCGAGACTTGCGAGGATCCGCTCCTGATCCTTGGGTGAAAATTCGCGCGACAGGATCTTCTCCGTCATGGCAACGATCATCGACGCGAGCGAGGCCTGGACGTCGTGGAAGACGCGCGTGCGTTCTTCCTCCAGCTGCCTCTGTCCCTTGATGAAGATGGCATCCGCTTCGCGCTTTGCCGTAGCCAAAATCTCGTCGCGCATCGTCTCCCCCTGTCGCTTGCCGCGCTCAAGCAGCGCCCCGACTTCCTGGTCGATCTTCTTGAGTTGCTCGGTACGAAATTGTTCAAGTTCCCGGTTCTGCTCTTCGATGCGAGCGGCATCCTCCATCGCTTTGGCAATCCGCGCGCGGCGGGCATCAAGGAGATTCAAGAGCGGCCGGTAGACGAAGTACGTCAGGACCGAGACCAGAATCGTGAAATTCACGATCTGCGCGATCAGCAGTTTCCAATCGACGCCGAGTTTGGCGAGGAGTTCCATGCGCGTGAGAGAAAAGGTTCTGATTCGGGTAAGAAGTTTGTAGTTTTTAGTTTGTAGTTCGTGGTGTTCTAAAAACTACAAACTACCAACTACAAACTCGTTCAGACGAACTTAATGATCAACGCCACGACGAGCGAGTAAATCGCGATCGCTTCGGCGAACGCGACGACCAGGACGAGCGGCGTCTGGATGCGTGACGCGGCTTCGGGATTCCTGCCGATAGCTTCCATCGCCTTGCTGCCGATCCAACCGATGGCGAAGGCGGGCATCGCTGCTCCGAGAAACATGGTCATCGCGACATACAGACTCTTGTCTGCAAAAACCGAACTGGATGCTTCTGCTGCGACTTGTGCGACATCTGCTGCCATACATTGACGGGGAAAGAAAATGAAGGGGAAACGGCCCGCCCGTACCGAACGGTACGTTCGGGCGGGGCGGAGTGTAGGGATAGTGTACAGGGGAATCAAGGGCCATTGATTGCGTCCCGACGCAAAACTCTCAACTCACAGCTATCAATTCACAATAGTATCATTGTGAGTTGTAGACTGGAAATTGTGAGTTTTTAGGCGTGCGCCTCAATCCCCCCGTGGCTCACCGTCGCCATTGCCAAGAACACAATCGTCAGCAGCGCGAACACGAGTCCCTGAATGAATCCGACGAAGAGTTCCAGCCCGAGGAACGGGAGCGGGGCGAGGTAGGGCATCAAAAACGAGATGACGACGAGCAGCACTTCGCCGGCGAAAATGTTGCCGAAGAGACGGAAGGTGAACGAGACGACCTTCGCGAATTCCGCAATGAGTTCGAGGATGCCGACGAAGCTCATGACAGGATCCTTCCAGGGCGCGACGAAGAACTTGCCAGCATAGGGCAGCACGCCGAGCGCTGCGATCCCGAAGACCTGCGTCATCACGACCGAGATGATGGCGATGGCCAGTGTCATGTTCACGTCGGCATTCATGGAACGGAAGAGGGGGATACTCATCAGGTTTCCCTCATGCATGCCCTGGATCGTGATGCTGCCAACCCCGGGCAGAATGCCCATCCAGTTGGCCAAGATCAGAAAGAGGAAAATCGTCGCGACGAGTGGGAAAAACTTCCGTGTCCGTGCACGGTCGCCGACGACGGAATCGAAGAAATCGAAGAGGCCCTCGACGATCAGCTCCATGAACGCCTGGAAGCGGCCGGGGATCTCCTGATACTTCGTCCGGCGCAGGAGGAGTCCGATGATGACGAAGACGGCCATCGCCAGCCACGCCATCAGCATCGTGTTGCGAATCGGGAATGACCCGATGTGCGCGATGGTCTCGGAGGCCAGTGTGGGAGCGGCGAGAGCAGCCATGGGAGTGGAGGCAAGCTAGCAGGCAGACGAAATGGGTTCAAGGCCCGAACATACTCGTTAACTCGCTAATTCGTTAACTCGTATAACGTCGTACGAGTTAACCAGTTAACGAATTAACGATTAGGTCAATTCTTTTCTCCCTCCCGCAGAATCTCCTTCACCGCCCGCCAAATCCCCCACCCCGAGAGCGCGAGCGCCAGCGCGAAGCCGATCAGGATGAACGTCGGGGATGTCCCGTACTGCTTGTCCAGATATGCACCCCCAAACCCGAAGAGCGCCGCCGGAATCGCGATGATGTAACCGAAGTTCCAGGCGAGGCGGACCGCGAGGAAAAGATCTTGCCGGATCGAGCGGGGGCGGGGGGAGACGCGCGGAGATTGTTGATCGTCCATACAAGATTTCAGGAAAGATAGAGCGAAATCCCCGCTGCCTTCGCAGCCGTACGCAGATGAAGATCGAGCGTTGCGAGCGGCAATTCCCGCCGCTGCGCGAGCTCAAGATAGGCCGCATCGTAGGCGGACAGCCCCTGCGACCGTGCAAGCAGGAGAATGTTCGACCAGGCATGCAGGTGCGTGAACTCATCGATAACAATCGGCGCAACACTCATGTGAACGATAAAATCTCTTATTTTTTCCTCGGTCGTTCGTTTCCTGCGCAGTCCCATGAGAAAAGCGTTTGCCATCTCGATATGCCATAGGGAAGGAACAATGGCCGTCCCCCCATCGCTGAGGAGTTTTTCCACGCGATCCGCAAAGGGAGATTCTTCATCTTCAAAGAACCATGCCATGGCGACGGAAGCATCGACAACAAGCTCTTTCTTGTTCACTCCCGATGTGGACGGTGTTCTCCTTCGCATGCAACGTGAGGATTAGAATCGCCTTCCCTCTTCAATCAAATCGCGAATTGTCAAATCTTTCCCCAAGCGGTTCCCGCGACGCAATTCGCGCATTTTCCGAAATGCTTCCTTGATATCTTTTGAGGATTGACGATGAGGAGTCCAGCGGGCAATGGGCACGCCGCGCCGGGTGATGACGATTTCCTCGCCCTTCCGCACGCGCTCGAGGAGTTCGGAGAAGTGCGTTTTTGCCTGGTAGGAACCGATCGTGGTCATAGAGATGAGAAGAAATTGGAACTGGTCTACTCAACTAGTCTACTCGATTGCCGGCGACAACGCAAGACGTCACTCGAGAGGCGTTTCCGGTTTCCCCGTCACTTCTTCTACCAGCGGAATCTTCCCATTCACCACATCCAAATAGAGCTGATGCATCTGACCGCGAACGAAAGGCGTTTGAAATCTTCTATCTATTTCTTGAAGTGCATGGACGATTTGCCGTTGTTGATCCGGACGACGCGGGAATGCTTTTTTGTCTACGCCCCCCCCGACGGAGTTTCCGAGCTGCTCATGGATCTATAGTAAACCCGATCAGGAATGTCGCAAGTGATTGCTACGCCCGGGCCCGATGCCCCCTCGCCCGATGCCTCCTAATCGTACTGAGTCTCGCCAGTTCCCTCTCCATCAGCGCCGTCGCTTCCGCAAACCCCTCTTCGTCGTGACGCTTCTCGCTGCGGAGCTTCTCCGCGCGCGCTTTGGCCGCCTCCACCGCCGCCTCTTCGAGCTTCTCGGCCCGGTCGGCGGTATCGGTGAGAATGCGGATCGTTTTGCCATCGACTTCGATGACGCCGTTCGAACAGGCGAAGAGCGTTTCTTCTTTCCCCTGACGGACCATGATCGTTCCGGCGTTCACGATACTGATGAGCGGAATGTGATGCGGGAGCACGGTGATCTCGCCATCGGGAGTCGGCAGGGAGAGGGCATCGACGTCGCCATCGAAGATGGAACCGTCGGGGGTGATGATGTGGGCGTGGATCATGGGATGAGTTGGTAGTTGGTAGTTTTTAGTTTGTAGTGATCATGCCTAAAAACTACAAACTAAAAACTCTTACGCCTTCACCTCGTCAATCCCCCCCTTCATGTAGAAGGCCTGTTCCGGGACGCCGTCCATCTCGCCATCGAGAATCGCCTTGAAGCCCTTCACCGTGTCCTCGCGCCGGACAAATTTGCCGGCGATGCCCGTGAAGGTCTCGGCGACGAAGAAGGGTTGGCTCAGGAATTTCTGGATTTTGCGCGCGCGCTGGACGGTCTTCTTGTCTTCTTCGCTCAGTTCCTCCATACCGAGGATCGCGATGATGTCTTGGAGTTCCTTGTACCGTTGCAGGAGCTTCTGCACGCCGCGCGCGGTGTCGTAGTGCTCCTGCCCGACGTTTGCGACGGAGAGGATCGTCGACGACGAATCGAGCGGATCGACCGCCGGGTAGATGCCGAGTTCGGTGAGTGCGCGCGTGAGCACGATGGTCGAGTCGAGGTGGGCAAAGGTCGTGGCCGGCGCCGGATCGGTGAGGTCATCGGCAGGGACGTAGACGGCCTGGACCGAGGTGATCGAGCCTTTCTTCGTTGATGTGATGCGCTCCTGCACCTGTCCCATTTCGACCGCAAGCGTCGGCTGGTAGCCAACAGCGGAGGGCACGCGGCCGAGCAGCGCGGAAACTTCGGAGCCGGCCTGCGTGAAGCGGAAGATGTTATCGATGAAGAGAAGGACATCGCGCTGTTCCTCGTCGCGGAAGTACTCGGCCATGCAGAGGCCGCTGAGCGCCACGCGGAGGCGCGGTCCCGGCGGCTCGTTCATCTGCCCGAACACGAGCGCGGTTTTCTCGAGCACGCCGGATTCCTTCATCTCGTAGTAGAGGTCGTTGCCTTCACGCGACCGCTCCCCCACCCCGGCGAACACGGAGAAGCCGCCGTGCTCCTCGGCGATGTTGCGAATGAGTTCTTTGACGACGACCGTCTTGCCCACACCCGCTCCGCCGAAGAGCCCCACTTTGCCGCCTTTGAGGATCGGGCAGATGAGGTCGATGACCTTGATGCCGGTCTCGAGGATTTCGGTCTCCGTGGATTGGTCGGTGAACTCCGGCGCCGGGCGATGGATCGGATACCTCTTCTTCGTCTTCACCGCCGGCATGCCGTCGATGGGGTTGCCCAGCACATCGAACATCCGGCCGAGCGTTTCGGGTCCCACAGGCACCGAGATCGCCGCGCCCGTATCGGTCACCACTGTGCCGCGCTGGAGTCCATCGGTCGCGCCCATCGCGATCGTGCGGACGGAGTTGCCATCCAGGTGCTGCTGCACTTCGAGCGTGACCTCTTCCTTGCCGATTCTGACCGTGAGAGCGTTAAAGAGACCAGGAAGACTCGCCGCGTCACTGAACTTGCAGTCCACGACGGCGCCGACGACTTGGGAAACGGTTCCGGGCATAGGGAAGGAAAAATGCGCGGAGAGCCTACTTGAATTCATCCTGGCAAACAAGGGTGAAGGGACAAAAGGAACAGAGGCGACAAATGGTATTTGCAAAAACCTTTGTTTCTTTTGTTGCCTTTGTCGCTTTTGTCACTTTCGCTTCCCCCACCAATGCCTCACCCCATGCGTCACCGCCGGCAGCAGCGACACTACAATGATCGCGAGGATCACCAGGCTGAAGTTCTCCTCCACCACGCGAATCCCGCCGAAGAAGTACCCTCCCCACACGAAGAGGAGCACCCAGACGGCGCCGCCGACGACGTTGTAGAAAAAGAAGACGTGATAGGGCATTTTCGCGATGCCTGCGACGAAGGGAACGATGGTCCGGAACATCGGGAGGAAGCGCGCGAAGACGACGGCCTTGCTGCCGTGCTTGTGGTAGAACCGCTCGGTCGCCGCGAGGTTCTCCAAACTCAGGAGCTTGCGGTGTTCCTTGAAGACGCGCCGACCGAGAAGTCCGCCCAGCCAGTAGTTGCAGGAGTCCCCAAGAATCGCGGCAGCTCCGAGGAGGAGTGTCAGCAGAACAGGATTGAGGCTTCCGCGCGCGGCAAACGCGCCCGCCGCGAAGAGGAGAGAATCACCGGGGAGGAACGGCATGAAGACGAGCCCGGTCTCACAGAAGATCGTGACGAAGAGGATCAGGTACGTGAAGAACCCGAACTGCTCGATGATTGCCGCCAGTTGGGTGTCGAGGTGGAGGAAGAGGTTGAGGCCTTGGGAAAGCAGATTCATGCTGTGAGTGTAGGAGAAGAAACCAACGATGCCAAAAGATGCCTTGCTCCTCGCTATGACATTCTCGTATGAGATGAGCCTGTCATGGTGAGGTGCGCGCCGTCATGGTGAGGAGCACGGCCGCGCCGCGCCTCGAACCATGACTCATCGCAACAACTCCATCGCTTTCTCCATCTGCAGATCCTTGTCCTTATTCCCCTCGTTGGTGACGACAACGTCCGGCGCAATGCCGAGCTTGTCGATCTTGCGCCCCTTGGGCGTGCGCCACTCGGCGATCGTGTACTTGAGGCTGGAGCCGTCCGGGAACTGCATCACCTGCTGCACCGTGCCCTTGCCGTAGGTGGTTTCGCCGACGACTTTGGCGCGGCCGGCGTCCTGCAGCGCACCCGCGACGATCTCGGACGCACTGGCGGAGCCTTTGTTGACGAGGACGATCATGGGAATGGATTCCTTGATCACGGGATCGTCGTCCGTCGTCTCTGCGCGCGTGGCGTCGATCTCCATGATCGAGACGAAGGGACTGCCCTTCGGGAGGAATGCCGCGACGACGACACCGGCCGCGTGCAGGAGGCCGCCGGGGTTATTGCGCAGGTCGAGGATGATGCCGCGGGGATTTTTGCTCTGCACCTCGGCCATCGTGGTCTGGAACTTCGTATCGGTCGTGTCCCAGAACTGGAGGATTTTGACGATCGCGACGTTGCGGTCGTCGATCACTTCCACTTCGGGAATGAAGACTTTCTCGCGCGTCACAGTGACATCGAATTCGGTACCGTCGCGCCGGATTTTCAAAACAGCGGATGATCCCTTGGGACCCCGGACGTAGCGGACGGCGTCGTCGAGCGTCATGCCGCTGAGCTTCGTGCCGTCGACGGAGAGGATCTGGTCTTTGGGCTTGAGTCCGGCCTTCTCGGCCGGGGAACCGCGCAGGGGCGAGACGATCGTGAGCACGCTGCCGGTCATTTCCACCGTCGCGCCGATGCCTTCCACCTCGCCTTTCATCTGCAGCTTGAAGTCCTCGTTCTTCGCTTTCTTCATGTAGACCGTGTACGGATCGCCGAGCGAGTTCACCAATCCTTCGATCGCCTTATCGCCCGCGGTGTCGGTCGTCAATCTATCGCGGTAGAGGTAGTTACGGCGCAGCGCGTTCCACACGCCTTCGAGGAGATCGAGCTTGGGGACCGGTTCGACCGTGCTGCCCCGCTGGATATTGATGCGGATCACCGGCGAGGAGAGCGTTTCGGTTCCCTGATCGTTGCCGGAGGAAATCTGAAACGCACGCGCGAGGAGCAACCTCGCCTCCTTTCCGCGCAGAGGACGCTTGAGACCAAAGAGCGTTGGGTTCTTCGGCTTCATCCAGTTCCGTTCGACGGCCAGCGCGATGATGGTCGCGTCGTTGTCGCTGACGGCATCGGTGAACTTCTTCGCCTCAGCCTTTTTGGCTGCGGAGGGAACAGCCTGGAGCAGCGCCTCGAGGATGCCGAGCGCCTCGCCGCGGGTCAGCGTCTTTTGGAAGTTGAGCGCCCGGCCTTCGCCGGAGAATATTTTGAGAGCCTTCTTCGTCTGCGCCGCACGGACGTACGGCAGCAGCGCATCGGGAACGTTGTCATAGGGAACGACGCCCGACTGGGGAGTCGGCATGCCCGAGGCCTTCACCGAAGCGCGCAGGAAATCGCTGCGCGTGACGCGTTCCGTCTCGCGGGCATTGAGCAGCGCGCTCACCGTCACTGCGCTCGCTGCAGACGGAAAAGCAAAGATCAGAACCATGCTCACGCCAATAATCCTCTTGGACCACAGAAAGTGATGCATGCGCGCACTCTAACAGCCTTACGAAAGAGCCGCCAGAAAAAGTTCCCTAGATTGCATTCGAATACCGCAGGGCTGTTTCCCTCCACCCTGTCGGCTGCCACGAAACTGCAGAACCACCTCCGTCATCCTGATCATTCCCGTGATGATCATCTCCACCCCGGTCATCATCTCGCTCATCTTCATCCTGATCCGGCTCTTCGGCTTCAGGAAGAACATCGCGCTGATCGCTTCGTTCGCCGTACTGGAAAAGAATTGCATCTTCCCTCCCCGTACCCGCATCTGCGCTTCGAACGAGTTCACCGTCGCGAGGAAAGTGCCCTGGGACCAGCGGAGTCGTCGCTCGAAATTTCTGACCGTTATGATCAAATTTTTTGAAGAAATGCTGCGCACCCTCATTGCCATCACGCACGAAGATCCGGACGTCGGGCTCGTCACCGGGGACAGGCCGTGCCTGAGCAAACACTCTCTCGAGCAACTGCGGCCCGACATCCCTGCGCTGACAGCCAGAATGAACGGCAACGTGCTCAATATCGGCGAAACCCCGACCCACAGTGTACGTGATCACCCCAATGACTTGATTCTGGTATTCGGCAATCATGGCATTGGGCTCGAGCTCTCCGCTGGAAACCCGTTGCCCCGACTTGCGGGATCGCGGAGTCTGGATGATACCACGGAGATATGCCTCAGACGGTGGAAATTTCAATGTGTGTTCCACGATCGACCGGACCTGTTCAACATCACAGTTGAGCATCCATCGAACATGACAACAAAGCGTCTCGCCGTTGGCGGTGCCGAAGGCTTGCGATGGATCTTCATTGGGGAAACCCATGGAAATATTAAAAACTATGCTACATATTATGTCAATATCTTCACCCGCTTATTCGATCACTGATGATCGATGGCTTCTTGCTCCACGACATGCCCCAGCTCCTTCATATTCTCCTTCCTCTCGAACAAATACGTGAGTAGCGAGAATCCTCCCACGACATAGAGCAGAGTCGGCAGGAGCAGCAACGCGATGTAGTGCAGCGGCGACGAGGGTGCCGACTGCAGGAGATCGCCCACCGTCCGGGGATTGCCGGGCAGTGCGTCGGGGAGCGACACGAGGAAGTTGCTCAGCGCGTGGAGGAACACCGCGATGCAGTAGCCCGTGAGGATCTTGAGGCGCCGGTAGAGGTCGCGCTTGGGAATGCCGAGCACGTCGTGGCACCACTCGAGCACGCGGTACCGGATGCCGTTCGACTGCTGCTCGCGGAGGATCGGACCGGCGAAGAGCGCGAGCCCCACGTAGTAGCCCATGAGTCCGGTGGAGACGATGTGCACCATGCTCGTGAGGATGGACCGCCCGGCGACGTTGCCCAGGAACCCCGCCCAGTTGCGGTTGCCGGGCGTGAGGAGGAACTCGCGAACGAAGCCGAGGAAGTAGCCGGAGTTCGTGACGTTCTCCGCAAACGCGAAGCCGATGGCCACAAGCACCGCCATCTGCATCACGTCATCAATCGAACTGACGTACTGCCGGCCGGCACGCCAGAGCACCCAGAGCTTGCTCCCCTCTTCGATCACACCGACGAGCACGAACGAGAGGAACATGGAGAGCAGTGATGTCTGCAGCGGCGAGATCCCCGGCCAGTGACCGGCAACGAACACCCGCGCGCTGCCGCTGAAGCTCTCGGGGATGATGCGGAACAGGAAGAAGTGCAACTCTGCCCCGCCGCGCATCAGCGCGTCGTAGAAGAGGATGGGAATCGTCGCGAGCATCCCGGCGAGCACCATGCACAGCACGATGCTCAATCGCTCGCGGTGATACGGCAGAAAGAGGAAGCACCAGACGGCGGCGGGAATTGCCGCCGTGCCAATCGCAATGAGATGCGCGGTTCGTTCGTCCGGCGACTCGCCGGAGAGCACATGGAAGAAGATCCAGAATACGAAGGTTCCGAGCACCGTCGCCTTCGTCCGCGCTTCCCAGGTGCCAAAGAGGAGCCGCCAGGCGATGAAGATTAAAAAGACCCCGAGCGCGATCGCCTGGCCTTGCTTGGGCAACTCCGGACCAAAGATCACCTGCGACGCTTTGATCAGCCCGATCGAGAGAATCGTGCCGATCAGCACTCCGAGCGCGTAGCGGGTGGGCCTCCCCCGGACGCGCGACACGAGATCCAGCGCGATGATCACCGCGAGCGCGGCGACCACGACGAGCGTCTTGGGCAGGGAAAATTCCAGGGAAAGCAGGCTCGGAGACATCC
>CAYJTW010000003.1:0-38985 GCA_964373225.1 uncultured Candidatus Peribacteria bacterium | reverse complement strand
CCCACAACGCCAAACCCGAGCAGAATCGGATAACCGGGGAAGGCGAAGCGCATCGCCTGGACCCACCAGACGGATGTGAGGATCCATGCCGCGAGCATGCCGAATATGAGGAACATCTGCCGTCGCCCATGCCGCGCGATGCCGTAAAGGGCGGCCACGAAGAGTATCGGAAGAATGTTATGGAGAGGATTGATGTAGAAAACGATATTGGAAACAAGCTGCGTGACGGTACCTGCGGAATTGCGGTCGAGCTCGACGGTGAAATCACTGTGGAATGCATCACCGAAGATCAGGAAGTTCCGCAGGAACCAGAACGCGATCGGCAGGACGGAGAGCGCCATACCGATGATGAACTCCGGTCTGAAGAAATCACGCCGCCGGGCCCAGAATGTATAGAGTAGAAAGAGTGGCACTAGCGGCGCGCCGTTATAGCGGGTGATACAGGCGAGTCCGGCGAGCGCGCCGGCGAGCAAATAGTATCTTTTCTTCCCGCCCGCTGCTGAATATGCCGCAAGTGACCCGATGAAGAGTGCGCTGAAGAGCAGATCGGCCGAGCCGAGTTGTGTCATCAGGACGAACGCGTGATGGAACGTGAGGAGAATGACGGAGACGATGGCGATCCCCGGACCAAAACTCCTGCGCAGCAAAAAGTATGTCGCAAGGAGGACGCCGAAACCGGCGAAGAGTGTGGCGAGCTTCATGCCGAGATGAATCCCACCCACCGCGACGAACGGATACGAGTAAAAAGCATAGAGCGGCGGATGACGGGCGGAAGGCGCACCCATCGCGGAGTACGAACCGTACGTCCAGAGATTTTCACCGAGTTCGGCGTAGATAGCTGTGTCACTCACAACCGGATACCGCAAACCGGGGAGCCAGAGCAGCGTGAGAGTCAAAAAACACCCTGCAATGATCCAGATGTGATACTTTTGCGGGAGACTCATGGCGAAATGGTAACAGATCTTCGTCAACAAATTCCGTCATTTCGGTCCGGAAAAGGCGTAATGTGTGCCTTAACTTGTATTTCTTCCCCCTTTTCCCCGATGAACCCTAAACAGTTCCTGCAGATCGGCGGCGTCATCCTCGTTCTGCTCGGCGTCATTGGCTTCCTTGCGCCCAACCTGGCGGGCGACCTTCTCAACTTCGATGCCGCCGAAAACTGGGCGCATCTTGTACTCGGCATTGTCGCTCTCGTGCTCGCCCCCCTCGCGATCGGCGATCTGAAGAAGTGGGTTGTGGTGCTCGTTGGCATCATCGCACTCGCCTTCGGCGTCCTCGGCTTCATGGTCCGGGGCAATCCGTCGCCGAACTTCTACGGCGTCACGAACCTCGAAAATCCGGTCGATAACGTCCTGCACCTCGTCGTCGGCGTGTGGGCGCTGTTCGCCGCGTTCAACAAGAAGGCGTGATGTCATGGTTCGAGGCGCGCTCGAACAGCGCACTCCTCACCATGACATTTCCGGGGTGATGATGGTGTCATGGCATGATGCGAGGCGCGCACCTCACCATGACATTTCCGGGGTGATGATGGTGTCATGGCGAGGTGCAAAGCGCCGCGGCGCTTTGCCTCGAGCCATGACCCTACACCGTCCTCCCCTCCTTCAATCTCTTCGCCAGTGTCCGAAGGTAGCCCGTCGACACTTTCATTCTCTTGTACGTTCCCATCGCCGGATCAAACACGCGCTTGTTCTGCAGGTTCGGCTTCCACTGCCTGCGGGTGTGGCGCATGGAGTGGCTCCGGGTGTTTCCGAAGCTCGCCTTCTTGCCGGTTTTGGCGCAGATGCGGGGCATGGGCCGGAAGGCTACCGACGAAAAGAAGAGGCGTCAAATTCTTACGCGTTCTTTTTGTTAAGCGTAAGAGGGGCAATCGCTATACGTATTTTCTCTTCGACATGATCGGCGAGGCATTGGCCACTGTCGGCAGGAAAAGACCGTACCATGAGAATCAATTCCCGAATGGATGTCAGGAGGACTGCCTGAGGGGATACGTACGATCGAGCTGGATATTCCCGCAGAAAATTTTGGAGCACAGGCATATACTGCATTGCCACTGCGAGAACTGCCTCTTCAAACTCATCGAGTGCAATTCCCAATGCGGAATACGGCTGGACTGCAGCACGACAATGCTCAAGATGAACATTTCTCTTGGCCCAATCAATGAATGCTTTACGATGCGCAACCTCTTTTTCACTGAGCGTCATAAAACGCGACTTGCAGTGCCCATTGACCGAAAATGCCATGCCAATGACGGACATTTCATCCGAAGAGGACGAGGGTGACAGATGGGCTTTTTTCATGACTTTCTGAACGATGTTCTCCCGTACGTGCGTGAAGAAAAATCCCTCCTGCAAGCAGCGAATTCCCGCCGCGCGCCCGATCGAACGCAATTGCGCAAATGCGATATCATCTAGATCTTTAATGGGTACTTGGCATTCTGGATGACTGCCCACGATTTCGGCCACGACATCGAAAGTAAATGCCGCGTGCTGACGTAACCATTCTCCAAATTGACGATTTTTGGTCAAAGAAGTCACACGATCGCTTTCAACCGACGGCGCACCAAATTCCTTTCGAATATTGAATTCTATATATCTTTCAAGCGCATCTACAGTTTTGGGTATGTACGTCCGTATGCTTCTTGCAAAACAGCGACAGGCAGCTTGAAATGCTGTGTCGTTGGAAAGATGCGACGGAGCGCCAATTTTCTGAACAACTTCACGGAGCCACGGCACCATCTTCATTGTTATACTCAACATAAGTGTTTCCGTTTCATTGAGGCTGATGCCAAGAGCACTGGCTTGATCAATGTATGTCTGATAGTGGGAGGTTTTGTTGGGTGCAAGTTTTTTCTGTAGTTGAAATTTTCTATCATCCATTAAAGAAGCTCTTTCGGGTCGCGTGGAACATTCTTTAAAAGAAAACATTGTCATTGCAAATGCGCCAAAAGCGCGTTCGTCATCCGTGGGCTCAAGAGAGGGTACATTCACAACGTCACATAATCTGCGCCCAATCTCCGGCCTCAACCGAATGAAAAAATACTCCGGTGTCATTTGTCCGGCATTGGCATGTCGGGCAGTGTTCACAACTTCAAGAGCCTCTCTTCGCAGATAGGTAATGGGTGCACCGCAATTCGGATACTTGCCGAGAAATTCAGAAAGAACATCAATGGCGCCGAGAGTGCATTGGGACGGTGTCATTCCCTCTTCTTCATCTGTTTCTTCACGTAAATCGAGGACTATTCTGAGAAGCTGCTGAGCTTCTTTTAGGTGTTGCACAACCTGCTTCACCGTCGCATCATCATCCATAAGAGGAACGGTACTAAGATTTGTAATCAGCCTGTGAAGATGAACGTCCGATTGGTGGAGCCGTGCCAATGGCGTAGGGGTATTTTGCTCAGGCATAGTGCAGCATTCTAACAATCTATTGCTTGCCTGCAAATAGAAGGTCCACACACGGAGACTGTAGAACCTGTAGACTCATGGAGTGCCGTTTCTGAATCCCACCTACATCCTCGCGCTCCTCGTCGCCATCTCCGTCCACGAGTGGGCGCACGCGGTGACGGCGACAAAACTCGGTGATCCGACTCCCGGCCATGCGGGTCGCTTGACGCTGAATCCGATCGCGCACCTCGACCTCCTCGGCGCGCTCCTCTTTTTAACCGTCGGCTTCGGGTGGGCGAAGCCCGTGCCGATCAATCCTGTCTACTTCCGTAACTATAAACGCGACACCTGCCTGACGGCGGCCGCGGGTCCGTTCAGTAACCTCGTCCTCGCGATCGTCGCCTTTACGATACTGAAGATGTTCGGGGGTGCCGCAGGATCATCGCCGTGGGAACTGCTCTCGGTCGGCGGCGGCGGACCGGTGGTGCGGATCTTCCTGCTGCAGTTCCTCGGCGCGTTCCTCTTTATCAATCTCGGGCTGATGGCGTTCAATCTGATCCCGATCGCGCCGCTCGACGGGTCGAAAGTTCTCGAGGCGTTTATTCCCCTGCGGCTTTCCGACCGGTACGAGGAATTCATGCGGATCGGGATCTACGTGCTGGTGGGGCTCCTCCTCGCCGAAAATTTCCTGCATATTCCCCTCCTGTCGCTGTGGATTGTGACGGTGATGGAGTGGACGTTGAGGGGCATGGAGTACCTCGCGTTTTTCTAGACAAAACCCTAAAAAATTTCATAAAATATTCTCAGCCACGCGGGAAAACCCGCGGCGAACCTTTTAAAAGCAGCAGAAATCTGGTATAATCAAAGGATTTATTTCCCACACACAAACACACCGCGATGTCTCTTCACACGCTCATGTTCGGTTGGGAATATCCTCCACGGCACGTGGGGGGACTCGGGGTGGCGTGCCAGGGATTGGTGCGCGGACTTCTGCAGCATCATGTGAGAGTCACGCTTGTTCTTCCGTTCGCGGGGCAGGAGTCCGGAAATATCTCCATGCTCTCGCCACCGACATGCGGCGGTTCGTCGATCCATGTGCAAAGCGCACTGCATCCGTACGACAACGCGGCGTCATACGCGCAACGATTGCGGAAGATACCGCACCGTCTGCATGACATGTACGGGGAAAATCTGGAACAGGCCATCGCGCACTACACGGAAGAAAGTGTCGCCCTCACACAGCATATCGATGCCGATGTCATCCACTGTCACGACTGGATGACCTACGAAGCGGGCATACGCACGGCCGGGAGTCACGAACGCCCTCTCGTGACCCATATCCATGCCACGGAACTCGATCGCACGAATTTCCATCCGAACGAGTGGATCTACCAGCGCGAGCGGCGCGGCTTCGAGATGGCCGACAGGATCATTGCTGTCAGCAACTACACAAAGAATATTCTCACACAGCATTACGGCATTTCGCCGGACAAGATTCACGTCGTGCACAACAGCATCACGCAGGATCACGCCGGGGAGCCGGTACCCGCGCGGAAGAACGCGCCGCCGATGGTCCTCTTCCTCGGCCGGCTCACCGCGCAGAAAGGCGCCTGGCAATTCCTGGAAATGGCCAGACGCGTGCACGAATACCGTCCCGATGTGCTATTCGTCATTGCTGGAGAGGGCGACATGCTTTCCGAACTCATCGACCGGGCCTGCACGCTGCATCTGCAGGACTCAGTGATCTTCGCAGGCAGAGTGCGGAACGCGGAAGCGAAGACCCTCTACACGCAGGCGGCCTGCTTCGTGATGCCGTCGGCCTCGGAACCATTCGGTCTCGTCGCTCTGGAATCTATCGCGCATGGCACGCCCGTCATCCTGAGCAAGCAATCTGGCGCCGCGGAAGTGATCGACCATGCCTTAAAAGTCGATTTTTGGGATACGGAGATGATGGCGGACTGCGTACTCACCGTGCTGCGCGAACAGCCGCTCGCGGAGCAATTGCGTTGCGAAGCCCCCCGGCTCCTGCAGACACTGACGTGGCACAGACAGGCGGGAAAAGTGCACTCCCTTTACCAGGAATTGTCAGGAAAAAAACCGGCACGATGCGAACCGCACGTTTCCGTCTGAAACGAACTCCCTTTGTCCTCCCATGACGCCCCACATTTGCTTCTACTTCCAGGTTCACCAGCCCTATCGTTTGCGCGATTTGCGGGTGACGGAGATAGGACACGGGCACATGGATTACTTCGATGATGAGAAGAACCGCGCGATCTTTCACAAGGTCGCGGAGAAGTGCTACCTCCCGGCCAACAGGCTCCTGCTGGAAACGCTCAGAACCTATCCGGACTTTCACATTGCCTATTCACTTTCCGGCGTTTTCCTGGATCAGTGCGAAGAATACAGCCCCGATGTTCTTGATTCCTTCCGCCAACTCTCCAATACCGGACAGGTGGAATTCCTCGCGGAGACGTACTTTCACTCGCTCAGCTGTCTGAAGTCTCTTCCGGAATTCTGCGAACAGGTGACGATGCACGTTCGCAAGATTCAAAACCTCTTCGGCCAGTCGCCGCGAATTTTCCGCAATACGGAACTGATCTACCGCAACGAACTCGCCGAAGTCGCGCGGCAAATGGGATTTTGCGGCATCCTTGCCGAGGGCACGGACCATCTCCTGCAACACCGCACCCCCAACGCGCCGTTCGCGCCGCCGTCGTTCGAGCTTTCGCGGGATATGCAACGATGCATCGCCGGTGCCAGGCCATACGAAGCGCCCTCGGACTCGATGCACATCCTTCTCAAGAACTACCGTCTTTCCGATGACATCGCATTCCGCTTCTCCGACAAGTCATGGGTCGGTTTCCCGCTGCATGCCGATACGTTCACCGACTGGCTCTTGCAGAGCGGCGGACACAACGTCAATCTCTTCATGGATTACGAAACATTCGGCGAGCATCAATGGTCGGATACGGGAATTTTCGAATTCCTTCGCACGCTCCCCCGCATCTGGCAAGAACGCGGCATCCATGCGACGACACCGTCCGGCGTGCTCGACGGCTGGAAACACGCGCATGCGGATGTGTATGACGCGCATCAATTCATCTCCTGGGCGGACATGGAGCGCGATCTTTCCGCGTGGCAGGGCAATACGATCCAGAATGCCGCTCTTGAGGCGATCTACCTGCTCGAACCGCTTGTGAAGAGCAACGGGAACGCGGCGCTTCTGGATTGCTGGCGACGTCTGCAGACGTCCGACCACTTCTACTACATGAGCACCAAATACTGGAGTGACGGCGACGTCCACAAATACTTCAGTCCCTACGATTCGCCCTACGAAGCGTACCGGCGCTACAGCCACGCCCTCTGCGATCTCCGATCGCGGCTACAGCACTGATTTCTTTTTCTCACGCCCATGCCCCGCTCTCTCATTGTCGGCAACGGATCGATGCTCGCGACCCTGGACAATCGCGCCCAGTTGCGCGACCTCTACTATCCCTACGTGGGCATGGAGGATCACACGGCCTACGGCGACGTTCATCGTGTTGGTGTCTGGGTGCAAGGCAAGGGAATACAATGGTTGAGCGATGCAAGCTGGACGATCGACATACGCTACAAATCCGAGACGCTCGTGGGCAATTCGGTCTTGCGCAATGACATTCTCGGCATCGAGATCATCGCCGAAGACTTCGTGCATCCGGTGCATAACATCTTCGTGCGGCATTTCCGCGTCCGCAGCACCGACGGAAAAGAAAAGGAGGCCCGCATTTTCTTCCATCATGACCTGCACATCTACGGGGACAAGCAAAAAGACACCGCCTTCTATGAGCCGTACATGAACTCTGTGATTCACTTCCGCCAGAATCGCTATTTTCTGATCGGTGGCACGGCGCAGCATCCGACGTACTGCATCAACGGCAGGCCGCTCGACCAGTTCCACTCGATCCTCCACAGCCGCAAGGAAATCCGCAGCTGCGGCCTTTCGGCCTTCAGCATCGGCAAGTCCGACTATCGCGGTTTCGAGGGAACATGGCGCGACGCCGAAGACGGCGAACTTGCCGGATCGACCATCGAACAGGGATCAGTGGATTCCACCGTCGGCATCTACTGCGCGGTTCCGGCAACGGGAGAGACATCCGTCTATGTATGGTTGTGTCTGGGGACCACGCTGGAAGAAGTCATCGGACTGCAGCAGGTCACCATGGCAGAAACTCCAGCACAACTACAGCATAATTGCCATACCTATTGGAAGAGCTGGGTGAACAAGACGAACTGGAACTTCGATGGACTCGACTCGACACTCATTGAGTTGTTCAAGAGAAGCCTCCTGCTCGTGCGCCTCCACGCGGATAATCACGGCGGCATCGTGGCGGCGGCGGATGCCGACATCATGGAATTCAACCGTGACACGTACACGTACGTGTGGCCGCGCGACGGCGCCTTCGTTTCGATCGCCATGGATCAGGCAAAATACGCGGACGTCACGCGCCGATTCTTCGATTTCTGCTGCGAAGTGCAGTCGCCGGACGGATATCTGTTCCACAAATACAATCCGAACGGTTCCATCGGATCATCTTGGCATCCCTGGTTTCGTGACGGCGAGGCACAGCTGCCAATTCAGGAGGACGAAACGGCATTGGTGCTTTACGCACTCTGGAAGCATTTCGAGAACAATCAGGATTTTGAATTCCTGCAGAAAATGTACGAGCGCTTCCTGAAGAAAGCCGCGAAATTCCTCTGTGAATACCGGGAGAAGGAAACCGGATTGCCGCTCCCGAGTTACGATCTGTGGGAGGAACACCGCGGCATTTTCGCCTATACCACCGCCTGCGTCATCGCCGGACTGCATGCAGCGGCGCGCATCTCGCATGCGCTCGGACATTTTTCCCATTCGGAAACGTATCAAACGGCCGCCGATGAAACGCGACAGGCTCTCCTTTTCCATTTATATGATGAAAAGGAAAAGCGATTCCTGAAAATGATCAAACGGAAGGACGGCGTCACGATCGCCCGGGATGCGACGCACGATGCGAGCCTTGCGGTCATCTGGAAACTCGGCGTTCTTCCCATGGATGATCCCCGCACCGTCTCGACCATGGAACAGCTGGAACGGAAACTCGCGGTGCAAACGAATGTCGGCGGCTATGCCCGCTACACCAATGACCGGTATCAGATGAATATGCAGATGGATGAAAAAATTCCGGGCAATCCGTGGATTATTACCAGTCTCTGGATCGCGCAGTGGCACATCGCGCGGGCAAAAACAATCGGGGAACTGGAGGAAGCGGGCCGTGCCCTCTCCTGGGTCCAGAAGCATGCGACACCGTCGGGCATTTTGCCGGAGCAGCTCCATCCGCTCACGGGTGTGCACCTCTCCGTCGCGCCGCTCACGTGGAGTCATGCGACATTCGTCGAGACCGTTCTGCAGTATCTGGAGAAACGTACCCAGCTGAAGAATCCCCCTCCACGGAACACATGACAACCGGCTCCATCCTCGGCATCGACCTCGGCGGCACAAAAATCGCGGCCGTACGCTACGGCGCGGCGTGGGAGACGCAGGCGCAAGAGCGGGTATTCACCCATGCCGATCAGCAAGTGGAAGGACTGATGCAGGAACTTCTTCGAGTCATCGAGCGCAATCGCGGCGATGATACGTCGGCCATCGGTATCGGCGTTCCGGGCCTCGTCTCCCGGGACAACGGCGTCGTTCTCACGATGCCCAACATTCCGTGCGCCACGAACATCGGTCTCCGGGAAGAACTGACGAAGCGGACCGGCCTCCCCGTGATTGTGGAAAACGACGCACATTGTTTCGCTCTCGCGGAAGCGCTGCATGGAATTGGAACCGGTCATTCGGTGGTCGTCGGCATCGCGATGGGGACGGGCGTGGGCGGCGGCATCATCGTCGACGGAAAAATTTTCCATGGGAGCAGCGGATTTTCCGGAGAGATCGGACACATGTTGCTTCAGCCGGGCCATCCGCCCTCCGCGGACGGCAATCACCGGGGGGAGGTCGAGCAATTCTTCTCCGGCAGGGCGCTGGCCAGACGATGCACACAGGCCGAGAAGCCCGAACAATTGCTCAACGGCGAGACGTGCGCGTTTCTGTACCCGGACATCGCGAAGGAAGTCGCCTGGATGTGCGTGAACCTCACGCATCTCCTCGACCCCTCGATCATCGTCTTCGGCGGCAGTGTGGGACGGGCACTTGTGCCTCGGCTCCCGGAGATCCAAAAGGCGCTGACCGAGTGGCTCCTGCCCGGAACCCCGCTGCCGCGTCTTTCCATCGGGACACTGACGGATGCAGGAACGCGGGGGGCGGCCCTGCTTGCGGCAGAATGTGGCCTCAAAAAGTGATTGCGGATTCTTGTGAGTTTCCTGCGGGAAAGGTAGGGTGTTTCGGCGTTTTGCAAGCCGCCCTAGCTCAGAGGTAGAGCACATCCATGGTAAGGATGGGGTCACGGGTTCAATTCCCGTGGGCGGCTCCAGAATTCTTCAACGACCACTCGCGTTTCTGAATGCATGATCTGCGACCCACCCTGAGCTCGTCGAAGGGTGGGCGGCTCCACCGTAATGCACATGTTTCCTACAAAAGCTCTTGCGGCTGTCTTTTTTCCGGAAGATCGAGATAGTTTTCCCCAGACACCACTGGCTTCCCGCTCTCCAATTCCAACTTCTTCCGTGCATCTCCCGCGATCTTCCCACCTTTCTTGGCCGCAACACGATTCTGTGGGAAACCTCGTGCATCCTTCTTCTGCGTAATTTCCGTCGTCGCCGCTTCACCGAGCATCGTGAAGATGAGTTCCAGATCGTTCATATGGTCGCGAAGATTCTCGCGCTTGAGTCTTTTCTTCTCCTTGTACTCCGCGGGCGTGATGCCGAATGTCGCCTTGGAAATTTCCGCCGTCAGAATGGCATATTCCTGCCCCTCCTTTACTCCACGATTCTTCCACTCATCCGTGAGTTGTTCGCGGACGGCGATACCGCGCATACGTTTCTCGATCCAATCGTCGGGATAACCCTTGGCTTTGTAGAGGGCGCGTGTGCGCTTGGTTGCCAGTTCCGGGTCTTCGATTTCCTGCACACGTTCATAGCCCACTTTTGCGAGCCAGCGCTTGAAGGGTTCGGCCTTTGGAGAGGGGATGGATTGGATGATACGGAAGATGCCTTCGGTGTTGGCGCAATTCATTTGTTGCCTTCCTCCTTCGGTTTCAATCCAAAGGGTATGGGCAATTTGCCCCCACCCCTTCGATATTTCTTCATCCCGACGCCGTAAATCACGGATATACCCTTTGGGGTCCACCGAGTCGGTCAGGACGGCAACGACATCCTCAATGACAAACCACCATTCATTCCCGTGAAGAGTCTTGCGAATCTCTTTGCCACGGAAGAGTGCAATGCGGGTGTCCGGGAGAGAAGGAGTAGCCATAGGTGAATGAATGTACACCCTGCTCGCAAGAGATCAAGTGATCATCTTTTATACACTTCGAAATACTCCGTCTCCTTCACTTTCTTCCAGGTGTCTTTGATCCGGTCCTCCGGTTCGGCGACGTTCTTCGACCATGATTCGAAAATACGCTCTTCGGGATCGATGGGGGCATAGGGGCTATACTATACGCCTGTGCCAAAATGTTCACCCTTCTTCGTCTGGGCGATTCTCGGCATCGTGCTTGGAACGTCCTGGTTTCTTTTGAACCTGAATCTTCCGCCGCAGCTGCGCGGCCTCACGTGCTGTGATGCAAACGATTATGTGCATTCGGCGGATAGCCTTCGGATTGAATCGCGCATCACGGGCGATCCCCTCCCCGTGGGAAAAGAAACATCGTCCGCGATCGCACTCCCCGCGCGCCTCTGGCTCATTCCCTTCACGGTGGCCACCTACCGGCCCATCGGATATCCGGCGTTCCTCGCGATGCACAAATACGGTTTGAGAACTCTTGGCGTGACGGATACCCGGATGTGGGTGAATTTTTCCGCGGTGAGCGCGCTCGCACTGCACTTTTTTGCGGCAGTGATCTTGTTTATGGCGATCCGCCGGCTCGGCTTCGCGCTCCATCCGGCCGCCCTCATGCTCTTTCTCCTTCACCCCGGCCTCACCTCGCACGCAGCGCTCCCCATTGCCGATTCACTCAGCGTCAGTCTGATGCTGCTCGGAGCAGGCGTTTGCGGACTCTCGCTCGCGACAGGCAGACGATCGTTCGCTGCCGCTGCGGGATTCTTTCTTGCCGCCGGCGTCTGGACACGGCCGTCCTACAACCTCGCAATCGTGGCATTGCTCGCGGGATGGCTACTCCTGAGTATGACGAACAGGAAAACGGCGCCGTCGCAGAACATTGCGATGCTCTCATTGCCCCTGCTGACAGCGCTGCTCTACGTCATTGTTCTCGCTCCGCGCATCATCGCCTGCGCAGCTCAAGCGGGCTATCCGTGTGTGGTGACGCCACTCGACGCGCGTGTACTGACGCCGTTTCTTCTCCACGTGGGACAAAAAAGCGCCCGCGTCTATACCCAGGTGACGCCGGATGGCGCGGGACACATCGTGATTGCGTCTGATCCGTTCCTGCAATCGTTCGCGGATCATTGCTCGATCGGAGAAACGTCGCCTCTGGCCGATCTGCTGCGATGTTACGCAAAAAATATCGTGCGCATGCCGGTGTATCTGACAAAGAAAAGTATCGGACTCTTCGATAATTATCATCTGAATACCTATGCAACGCAGGTGACGCCGCTGCCGGTGAAGATGATGAACAGAGCATTTGGGGCAGCGGCTTTCGGCGGCTTCCTTCTGCTGATCCTCTCCTGGGGAAATCTGCTGCTCCACCGCCGGTGGAAAAATGTGATGCTGACGCTCCTGCTTTTCCCGATCGCCTACTTTTTCATCAGCCTTCCTCTCTCGATCGAGTCCCGGTACGGGCTCTTTCTCGCACCGCCGGGAATCGCCGCTGCGATCTGGACGATACAACGAAGTTCGCGACGAACCGGATGGAGCCGGACTGCTCCACTCCTGTGTTTGAGTCTCTGCGCAATTCTCTTTCTGACGCAGACCGGGGCGTGGGATGCGCTGGATACGACGCCTGTCCTGACTATTGCAGATTTCCGGTGAGTTTTTCAGAGATTCAGAATCATCTTCCGAAAATCCTCGTAACTGCGCACGTACTCCTCTTCGTCGTATTCCTGGTCGGCGATGACCAGAAGAATCGTGTCTTTTTGGAAATTCGTGAACGTGCGCCACACGCGCGGCGGCAGGAGAAGCCCCTTCTCCATGCCACTGAGCGTGACCGTGTGCTTGGCCGTGCCATCATCGATTTCGAAGTCGCAGCCCCCGCGGATGGCGACGACCACCTCCTGCGTCTGCCGGTGCGCATGGTTGCCGCGGACATCGCCCGGCTTCATGCCCGAAACGACGAGGACTTTTTTGATGTCGAAGGGGATAACACCGCGAGGCCCGCCATGCTGAAACATCGCGAGAGAACCGTTCCCCGTATCCGAGCCGGTAATGTCGATCAAGCTATACGGATCCATACGTCTTCTTGTAGATTTCAGCGTACTGCGGAATGTAGCGCTGGAGCGTCATCGTCGGCTTCCAGCCGAGCGCCTTCACTTTGTCGCAGTTGATCGCGTAGCGGCCGTCCTGCCCGAAGCGGTTGGGAATAAACTCGATCCATTCTTCGGGCTTTCGACCGATGCCCGTGATGATCATCTTCACCACATCGACCACGCTGCGCTCTTCGTTGCTCGAAATATTGTAGACCTCGCCGGTCTTGCCCTTTTCGAGGACCGTGAGAATGGCTTCGCAGTTGTCGCCCACGTACAGCCACTCGCGCTTATACGAGCCGTCGCCGTGCACGGTCATTTTTTTGCTGTTGAAGAGATGATCGAACGTTTTGGCGAAGAGCTTCTCGGGATGTTGCCCGATGCCGTAGTTGTTGCAGCTGCGGCAGATGATGTATTTGATGCCGTAGGTTTTGTACCACGCGTAGATGAGTTCATCGGCGGCGGCCTTTGTGGCCGAGTACGGACTGGAGGGGTAGAGCTTGCTGTCCTCGGTGCACTCCCCCGTCATGTGCGAGCCGTAGACTTCGTCGGTGGAGATGTGGAGGAAGACCGGCCGGTCGGTTTCGTTCTTGGCGCGGATGAGTTCGAGGAGATTGTAGACGCCGTATGCGTTCGATTCGAAGAAGACGCGGTTGGCGGTGATGGAATTATCCACGTGACTCTCGGCGGCGAAGTTGACGACGAAGTCGACGCCCGGGGGAAGATGCGTCATTGTGCAGATATCGGCTTCGATGAATTCATAGTTCTTGAATGTCTCGAAGCCCAGATTTTTCCGCGCGGCGTACGTGTTCTTGTCCACATTGATCACGTGGCATCCCCGCTCCAATGCCATTTGGACGAAGTGAGAGCCGATGAAGCCTAACCCTCCGGTTACAAGTAATCTCTTCATAGAACTTGGCTACTGTATACTGAATCCATGCCCGACCTCAAACTCATCGCCAAAGATGTCATCCTCGGCAAAGACGTGATCATCCGCGATTTCGTCAACCTCTACGGCTGCTCCATTGGAAACGGTACGCGCATCGGCACGTTCGTGGAGATTCAGAAGGGGGCGGCCATCGGCCGCGATTGCCGGATCCAGAGTCACACCTTCATCTGCGAAGGCGTGACGATCGAGGATGGATGTTTCATCGGTCACGGCGTGATGTTCAACAACGACCGGACCCCGCGGGCGCTCACCAAAGACGGCAAGCAGACGGGAGAGGGTGACTGGATTCTGGAAAAGACGCTCGTCAAGAAAGGAGCGACGATCGGTTCCGGTGCCGTGATTCTCCCCGGCATCACCATCGGCGAAGGCGCGCTTATCGGGGCGGGGTCGGTGGTGACACGTGATGTTCCCGCTGGCGCGACTGTCGTGGGAAATCCTGCACGTCCGCTCGCGAAGGGAAGTGACTCTCAACTCTCACTATGAAGATCCCACTCGTTGACCTCCACGCCCAATACGTTTCGATGCAGAGCGAGATCGATACGGCAATTGCACGCGTCATCGAAAACTCGACCTTTGCCGGAGGGCCGGAAGTGGCGGCATTCGAGAAAGAATTCGCCGCATTCTGTGAGGTCCCGAGGTGCGTGGGGCTCAGTTCCGGCACCGCCGCGCTGGAATTGCTGCTCCGGGCATACGGACTCAAACCCGGAGACGAGGTGATTCTGCCGGCGAACACGTTCTTCGCGACGGCGGAGGCGGTGATCTTCGCGGGGGGGCGCCCGGTCCTGGTCGACGCCGTCGAGGACACGGGATTGATCGATGTGAAGAAGATCGCCGAAGCGATCACGCCGAAGACTCGCGTCATCATCCCCGTCCATCTCTTCGGCCAGCCCGCGGACATGGATGAAATCCTGACGCTCGCGAAGGCGAAGAAGATTCTGGTGATCGAAGACGCCTGTCAGGCGCATGGTGCGACATATAACGGAAAACGGACCGGCTCGCTCGCCGATGCCGCAGCCTTCAGCTTCTACCCCGGCAAGAATCTCGGCGCCTTCGGTGATGCCGGAGCAATCACGACCGGTGATGCCGTCGTCGCGGACTACGTGACGATGTTCCGCGAGCACGGGATGAAGAAAAAGTACGAGCATCTGATCGTGGGACGCACCGAACGCATGGATGGCATGCAGGGGGCGATCCTGCGCGCGAAGCTGAGTCATCTCGATGCCTGGAATCAGAAGCGCCGCGCGCATGCCGCTCGTTACCGTGAACTCCTCGCCGGGATGAAGAACGTGACGATCATGAGCGAACAACCGAATCGGGAACACATCTATCATCTCTTCGTCATTCGTATCCCGAATCGCGACATCGTGAAGGCAAAGCTTCTCGATGTGGGCATCGAGACAGGCATCCACTATCCGATCCCGATCCACTTGCAGCCCGCGGCGGCTTCCCTCGGCTACCATGCGGGAGATTTCCCGGTGAGTGAGCGGCTGGCGACGGAGATGCTGTCGCTTCCTCTCTATCCTGAAATGACTGAGCAGCAGCAGGATCATGTCGTCAAAGCCTTGCGTTCCGCGCTCTCCTGATTGATTGTACACATCCGATGCCCCCGACAGTCTCCCTCCTCGTCGCGGCCTACAACGAAGAAGTTTCTTTGCAGAAGACGCTCGAGCGTGCCTTGCGGGTGATTCAAGAATGCTCGCCCGAGGGCGAACTGATCGTGCTCGATGACTGCAGCCGCGACCGCACGCCGCAGATCATTGCTGCGTTCGCCGCCGCGCATCCCAAAGAAGTGCGGGCGATGCGCCATGAAGTGAACGGCGGGATCGCGAAGACGTTTGAAGATCTCTATCGCGCGGCAACCAGGGACTGGATCTTCCTGATTTCCGGCGACGGAGAATACCCGCCCGAGGCGCTCAAACAGTGCATTCCCTTGATGGATCGCTACGACATCATCGTCTGCAAACGCGTGACCAAACAGTACACGTTGTATCGCCAGTGCATCTCGTGGGGGCACCGCTGGTTCATTCGCATCCTCTTCGGCATCGATCTCTTTGACCCCGGCAGCATCAAAGCCGTAAAGCGCGAGATCTTCACGACCATTCCCGTCCGCGGGACCAGCGTCTTCGTGGAATCCGAGCGCCTGATCAAAGCGATCCATCGGGGATACAGAATCACCTCCATCGATATCGACCAAGCCAAACGCGAAGGCGGCAAGGGCCAGGGCGCGCGGTTCGCCACGGTCTGGGCGACGGTGAAGGAGATGATTTCCGTTTGGATAGAAATGGTGATTTTGCGCAGATCCTAAGCGGTATTTCCTTCCGTATGGTATAGTTATCCTGTGAAAAAGCAGGATATTCAACGGCATTTGCAGGTAGCGCTGAAAAAATCTCCTTATCGGGGGAATATCCGCCGTATTTCTCTTTTTGGATCACATTTACATGGCACGGCGAAGAAAACCAGTGACGTGGACCTACTCATCGAATTTAAAGAACCGATCAGCATGTTTGCATTAATAGATATTGAAGAACAACTCTCAAAAGCACTTGGTCGACATGTCGACCTCTGCACACCAAAAAGCTTGAGTAGGTACTTCCGTAATGATGTCATGAGAGAAGCTGATCCGCTCTTTGAAGTACCAGCATGAACACCGACGAAGTTTTCGTCCGGCATATGATCGACGCGATCGGCGAAATCCAGAACATCCTCGCAGATCACACGTATGCACAATTCGTGCAGGATCCTCTGCGTATGCACGCATGCGTGCGATTATTTGAAATTTTGGGAGAAGCGACTGGAAAGCTGACCCCCGAATTCAGGAAAAAGCATGCAGAATTTCCCTTTTCCAAAATAATTAGTATGCGGAACAAGCTCATCCGTCATTACTTTGAAGTGGATCTGGAAATTTTATGGAAGACATATCAAGAAGATTTGCCCGGACTGCTGGAGGCATTGAAAAAATGCATTTAAACTCAATGAAACGTTATCCCACCCAACTCGGCGTCGGCACGCTGCAACTCACCGCCGGGGAGAAGGCGAATGTGATGAAGGTGCTCGAGAGTAACCGCCTCTCCTACGGGCCGTTCATCCGCGAGTTCGAGAAGCGCTTCGCGCAGATGCACGGCTGTGACTACGCGGTCTTCGTGAACAGTGGAACGAATGCCCTGAGCATCGCCGTCGCGTGCTTGAAGGAAGTCGGTGGATGGAAAGATGGTGATGAAGTTCTGATGCCGGCGCTGACGTTCGTCGCGACGGCCAACGTTATCCTCGAACACAATTTGATGCCGGTGTTCGTCGACTGCGACCCGAAAACGTACAACATTGATCCGGAGAAGATTGAAGCGAGGATTACGAAGAAGACGCGCGCGATCATGCCGGTCCACCTTTTTGGCCAGATCGCGGACATGGATCCGATCCTCGCGATTGCGACAGGACACAATCTGAAAATCATTGAAGACAGCTGTGAAACCGTCGGCGTGAACTACCGCGGCAAGCCTGCGGGATCGTTTGGCGACATCAGTTGTTTTTCCACCTACGTCGCACACCTGGTCGTGACGGGTGTCGGCGGTCTCGCGGTCACGAACAATAAACAATACGTCGAGATCATCCGCAGCCTGGCGAACCACGGCCGCGACAACATCTACGTGAGCATTGATGACGATAAAGATATCGACGGCGCCAAGTTCCATGAAGTCATTCGTCGACGCTTCCGCTTTATTCGCCGGGGCTACAGCTGCCGCGGGACCGAAATGGAAGCCGCAATCGGCATTGGGCAGCTGGAGAGATTCGGGGAAATCTTGCAATCACGCCAATCGAATGCTGCAGCGTTGATTGAGCTACTCAAGCCCTTTGAAAAATTCCTCCAGCTCCCATGGTACGACAGCAAAAAGCAGGAACACGCCTTCATGATGTTCCCAATTGTGGTTCGCGATGACGCCCCCTTCAAAAAAATCGACCTCATCCAGCATCTGGAAGACTGGAACGTGGAGACGCGCGAGATGATGCCCCTCATCAACCAGCCCTGCTACGAGTGGATGAAGATCAATGCAAAAGACTATCCTGTCGCCGACTGGGTCAACCGCTGCGGGTTCTACATCGGGTGTCACCAGGGGTTCGGCGAGAAGGAGCTGACCTACATTCGCGACGTATTTGCAGAATTTTTTTCACAGTGGAAATAGTTCATTCCTTGACGTCTTCATTGACTCCCAGATTCTCTCCACAGGCCACCTGCAACGAACGTGCTTGTTCGATGGGTAACGTTTTGACAATTCTCAGCACAGTCTCTCGTTGATCTCGAAGAGCATCTTGAAATTGCCCAAGAAGACTCACTTGACGTTCGAGGCTGCTATTTGGAGAAAGTGTTTTGTGGTAGCCCAAAACCTCTTCCGTTTCTTCAAAATATCCAGAAAGTTCATGAATGACTGCCTCCAGTTGCTCATGTGCCATATAATTATATTATCATTTGAAAATTATTTGTCAAGTACAGCCGATGGTATAAGACTCGAATGAAGCGCAATGCACGCATCCTCCTCACCGGCGGCACCGGCCTCCTAGGGAGCGCTCTCGCCGGGCATTTGAGACAACTTGGTGCTGACGTTTCCGCGCCGTCGCATGCGGATGGAGACCTTCGCGACACGGATTTCTGCAAAAAAATACTCTCCGGCGTCGATCACGTCTTCCACCTCGCATCCTTCCGCCGCAACGTCGCGTATCATTTGAAACACCGTGATGAAGTGATCGAGAACAATCTCGCGATGACCGATGCGCTGAGTTCGGCGCTCCTGGATTCCAAAAAATCCATTCCCGTGACCTTCTTCAGCACGGCGATTCTCGGAACCTATGCACGCGGGCAGAATGCCCGCTCCTTAGAAATGGAGAAAATTGAGGATGGATACGCCGCGGGGAAACTACACTGTGAATATCGGTGGCAGGAGGTGTGCGCTCAGCTCAAATCCCCTCTTCTGATCGTCCGTCCCGCGAGTGCGTACGGACCCGGTGACAACTTCGGAGCTGATGCGAATGTGATTCCATCGCTGATCAAAAAATGTTCTGAAGGAAAATACTCGTTCACCGTGTGGGGAAGCGGCAAGCAATTGCGTTCTTTTTTGTACGCGAATGATGTTGGGCCAGCGCTGATGGAGCTCATTGATGGTAATGTGACCGGAATGCAGTACCTCTGTCCTCCTGAGCGCGTCAGTATCGGCAAACTCGCGGAAATGATCCGGGATTTGATGAAACCGGAGATGAAGATCGTCTTCGATGCTTCAAAACCGGAGGGGCCGTCGTTTCCGCCGATGCCGCTGAACCCCCTTCTCAAGAATTTCCATTGGACACCGCTGAAAACAGGGCTTCAGAAGACCGTCGATTGGTATCATAAGAACGTGTAGCATCGTGCCCATGGGTCTCAATAAAACTCTCATCATCATTCCCTCGTTCAACGAACGGGAAAATATTGTGCAGCTGATTGACCGGCTGTTCGAGCTCTATGATGGAATTGATGTGCTCGTCGTTGATGACTCGTCGCCGGACGGAACGGCGGAGGTGGTGCGGGGTGCGCAGGCACGTCACGGGGAGAAATTGAAATTACTGGTGCGCCAAGGCAAAGGCGGACGCGGGTCGGCGGTGATGGAGGGGTGCAGGATGGGACTCACTGATGAATACGAGACGATCATGGAGATGGACGCTGATTTCTCGCACAGACCGGAAGAAGTTGCGCTCGTCCGCGGCAAGCTCGCAGAAGGATGTGACTGCGTGATCGGCTCGCGCTATATAGCCGGGAGCGAAATCCGCGAGTGGGGTCTCAAGAGGATTCTCTTCAGCAGGCTTGCCAACCGTTTCGCGCGCCTGGTGCTCGGGATTCCGATCAACGATTACACCAACGGCTTCCGCGCCTACACGCGCCGCGCGCTTCAGGCGATTGATTTTGCCAAAATCGACGCGACGGGCTACGTCGTCCTCTCGGAATTCGCGTGGCAGATCCATTGTGCGGGCCTGCGGTTCGGCGAAGTACCGACATTGTTTGTGAATCGCCGGCGCGGAGCATCAAACCTCGGCTTCCACGAAATCAACGAAGCATTTTTCTCGGTGCTGCGCATCCGCTGGCCGCACCTCTCCGCACTCTTCATGAATCTTGGTCCGTTCCTGCTGCGGGGAATCACCGGCGCCGCAATTGATCTGCTCTCACTCTGGATGATCGTCTCGCTCGGACATGCGAACATCCTCACGGGCTTCGTGCTCTCGAGTGTCTTCGCGGGCGCCGCCATGCTCTGGCTGCAGCATCGCCGCTGGGGAGGGCACCGCAATGTGCCGTTTCAGCAGTACGTGATTCTGTACGCGATCATCGCCGTGCTCTGCGTCCTCCTTGCGACTGCGCTGTGGGCGATGGGAATGTCATATCTGACTGCCAAGGCTGTTGCCATTCTCATCACGGCGCCGATCAGTTACTTGCTCAGGAAGATCATCTTCTGATGTTGACGTCGAGGAAAGGAAGTAGTACAATTGGAGTACATTTGACTCCACCCCTTCCTATGACATCCGGACGCATCCAACAGCGCATCGATCCGAAGCTCCGAAAAGAAGCAGAACTGATCCTGAGAACCCAGGGCATCAAGCCTTCACAGGCGATTTATCTGCTGTACATGGAGATCAAGCGATTCGGTGGTCTTCCCTTTGCTCCGACACCGGTCCAGCAATCGGAAATTCCGAATACACAACTCCAGAAAGATATTCGCGAGACTGATCTCGGAATAGGTGTACGGGAATATCGGGACAAAAAATCGATGTTCAGAGCCTTACGTAAATTGAAATGAGATCTGCAAAACTCGCAAAACGTTTCCGACGCAATTACGCAAAAATACAGCGGTCCGGAAGGGACGTTGCGAAACTTAATGCTGTGATGGATATGTTGATTGAAGGAATATTGTTGCCTCTGCAATACAAAGATCACGGATTGCGGGGGGAATGGGCTGGCATGCGCGACTGTCACATTGAAGGTGACTGGCTGTTGTTGTACAAATTGAGCATCGACGCCGACGGCAATGAGAAAATCACGTTCTATGCAACTGACACCCATGAAAATCTGTTTGGGTGATCACAGAGTCGTACATGTGAAAACATCCGGCTTCGCATGATCGTCCTGATTTTTTCTAAAAAGAATCTGATACCCCTCCGACACTGAAAGATTTTTTGCGCATGCACGCGGCGTCCCTGTGAAGTTCTTCTGCACGAATGTCTGCACGCTCTTCCCGATGCATTCCTCCTCTGCATTTCCCTTCCGCGGTGACGGAACGTACGGCGATTTTTCAATGATGATCTGCGCCTGCCCGAGGCGCCGGAAGCTTTCGTCAAAGAAGACCGGATGGTAGCGGTCGATGTGTTCGATGCGCGTGTAGAGGTAAAAATTGAGCGGCGAGTGCTTCGCGTACGGGAGCGGTGAACTCTCCAGGGAGTAATACCGGTCGATGGCGCAGGCATCGAGGACCGCATCGAGCGCGGCCGCATCGGCATGGTCCTGACTGTCCTGCTGCTGAATCTGAGAGATCTTCGCGGAGAGCGGCGTCACGCGCGTGAACGACTGTGAACTGAGGAGAACCACCGCCGCGAGCGCCGTGCATCCGAGAACCGTCATGCGCGAAAAGGGATGTTCAGATGTCTGGCGTCGCAGGAAGAGCAGGAAAAACGCGAAGTACACCGGCAGCGCGAGCGCGAAGTACTGGCCATGGAAGCCGCTCCCGAGCCCGATGGCCGTGAGTGTGATGTAGAGCGCGAGTCCATGGCGCCACGTCCGCCGGATGAATGTCGGAAGTCCGCCGCCCCAGATGCTCGCGGCAAACGCGCCCGCGCTGATTGAGAGAATCATCAGCGCAGTCCCGATCGCTGTGTTCCACCACGGAAATTGCACGGGGAAGAATGCGCGGACGGTCATCAAGAATGAAATTCCCAGCGCCGTGACGGTCACGCCGATGCACTGTCCGCGCTTCCCCTGATGCCGCGGCAGCGAGAGGAGGAAGAGCGCGAGGATGAGAAGCGGAAACCAGGCGGAGAAGTCGAGCACATTGATAGACATCCGTTCCCACGCGACGAGTCCCCTCGCCCACACCGGTCCTCCGGCAAGAATGTAATTCCCCAGCATCCCGCGCAGGTACAACGTGAAGTAATTCTGCAATCCCCCGAGGTGCAGCAACACAATAAAATAGAGAGCGCATGCCGTGAGGAGAGGAATGCCGAAGAGCCGCAGCCATTCCTGACGTTTCCTGAGCATCAACAACGCGGCAGCGAAGAGCGTGAGGAGAAACGGTTCCTTGAAGAGCAGTGCGATCGCGAAACACCCCGATGCCAGGATGACGGTGACACTGTGCGGACGCATCTGATCACGATTGATCGCTGCCAAATACAATAATCCAAAAAACGCCCCGTAAAACTCCGTCTGAATGTCCCCGCCGATCGTCGCGTGGTACAGCGCCAACGTGATCCCGACGATCACGGAGAATTGAATGATCCCCCAATCCCTTTTTTTCGCAGAGGAATATCCGACAAACAGGAACAACGCCGGAATGCAGAGGAGAATGAGGATATTCAGGATCTCCGCGAGCATCCCGTTGCCGAACATCGAGAGCGACAGCGCGCTGAGGAGGAAAATCGCGGGGGGCTTGGGATCGAAGATGCCGCCGTACAGCGCGATGCCGTTCTGGAGCGCCGTGCCCATCGTAAAGTAGAGCGTCGCGTCGGGCCCGCGGAGCCCGTACCAATACAGGATGCCTTTGATGATGATCTGGCGAGCCGCATAGAGGGCCGCCGTGGCGCAGAGAACTTCCGTTAGGACGAGAACACCCAATTTGATAGCCTTATGCGTACGCATCTCCCGCATGATACGCCGTCTCCTCTTCGCCTGTCTCGTGGCCCTGCTCTTTACGCTCACGCTCAATGCGCGGAGCCTCCGCGAGTTCCGTGCCGGACGGCTCTCCGTCGCCTACCTCAATGACCACGTGATCGACGAGCGGCTGTATTTTTCGATCATCGCGAAGACGGGCCAGGGGGCGGCGCCGCTCGGACACTCGTCGTACCGCGAGCACCGCCAGGACAGCGCCGCCATGAGCATGGCGCCGGTGATCGAAGGGCTGCCAATGCGATGGCTCGGTCTTTCGCTGCAGAACACGCTGCTGATCGGCGATCTGCTCTGGCCGTTTTTCGCCGTCTTCTTCCTGACGCTCGGGCTGCTCAGTTTTTTTGCAGGATCGTGGATCGTTGCGGGCGCGGCGGCGCTGACCATTATGAGTGATATCGGCATCTATTGGTTCCGGGCCAGTAACCCCCAGGTGCCGATCGCGGGGTCCGCAATGTGGCTCGCGATCGCGTTCCTGTTCCCCGCCGAACATGCCGGAGCGTTGCTGCTGCGCGGCATCGTCGCCGGCGGACTGACGGGGGTACACATGCTCTATGCGTCGTTCTTCATCATCGCGGACGGAACGTTGATGCTGCTCGGATTGCTGGAGCACCGTTCATATCGAAAAACGCTCAGAAGCGGCGCATGCTACGCCCTCGGCCTGATTCCATTTTTGATTCCCCGCTTTCTTCTCGATATTCCGCCCGAGGCCGCGGCGGACACGCTTGCACGGGTCGGCGTCATCCACTCGCGGCTGCCCGCGGCGCCGATGATGCAGGCGATGCTCCTCGGCCTCGGTATCGTGCTCTTCTTTCTATGGTGGAGGAGAACGGGACGGCCACTTGTCCACCGAAGCTCCAACAGGAGCGAAGGTGGATCGAATCGTCTGCGTCTCTGCCTCGCGCTCATCCTCAGTTCACTCATCGCGTTGAACCAGTCACTGATTCACGGGTGGGACGCGATCTTCGTCGCCTACTACACCGTGCCGCTGCGCATGGTGCTGCTCCTCAGCGCGACGGTGATATTTTTGGAGTGTGTGCGCAGTCTCGCGGCGCGGCGCGTGGTGATGCTCGGCGTGGGGTTTCTCTCGATGTTGACGCTCTGGAACGCCGTCGGCGCTCTTGCCGTGCGGCAGCGGCAAGCAGCGGATCAGTATGCGCAGAGTGATGTGCCGAAAGTCTTGACGTGGCTGCGGGAGCAACCCGGTGAGGCGTTGGCGATCGCGGCGCCGAATGCCCTGAATGAACGCATCCCGTACGAAACGCCGCACTATGTGCTCTTTAACGAATACGGCTGGAACCAGCAGATGACCGACCGCGAACTTGCCGAGCGCTATGCACTGCAGGTGAATCTGATTCCATCATCGGCGTCGCAGGATCGCACATACACGTTCGTCTTCGGCGGCTACGCGGGGCTTACATCGGCAAAGCAGCGCGCGTTCTGCCGCATCAAGAGGATGATATTCCAGACAGACGATGCTTGTACTCTCGACGCGCGCACGCTGATCCGCCATCAGGAGCTGCTGCCGATGGTCGACAACGCCGACGTCGATGTTCCACAGATGATGAAGAAGTATCACGTCTCGTTTGTGGTGACGGAGGAACCGAACGGACTGCCGACGGAGGTTCGCGGCATCTGCAAAAAAGAGAGGACCATCGGGAAGTTTGCAGTATGGAGATGCATGTGATTCTATGCCCCGACCGTCTCCCTCCATCCACCCGCCGGATCCCCTCTGAACTTCCTCACCGCATTCTTGAGTGTATGCAGGCACAGGAGCGCACATTTGAACCTCCTCGGCCCCACGGGCACACCGAGGAGTTCGTAGACATCTTCTTTCGTCATCGACTCGATCTCCTTCAATGATTTTCCCGTGAGTTCTTCACTGAGCATCGATATCGCCGCCTGGCTGATGGCGCACCCGCTCCCCTCCCATCCGACCGCGGTGATCTGATCATTCGCAATGACGAGGGAAATCGTCAGTGCGTCGCCGCAGCTCACGTTGATCTCTTCATGCGTGACAGTTGGTGCAGTGACGGGACGCTTCCCGCGCGGATGCCGGTAGTGGTCGAGAATGTTTTCGGCGTAGAGGTCCATACATCGATAATTGACAATTCTAAGTAAATAGATTTAAATGCCTTCAAATGCGAAATGGCACTCTCCCTGCCGGTGAAAAGTTCGACATGCAGAATCTTCCACAGGGGGGAGAACGATTGTATCATGTCACACTCAATGCGCAGCGACAGGAAGTGCGCACTCTCCTTGGTGTGGTTTTGGACGGGGAATCATCCGCTTCGTTGGCAGCGAGTATCATCACCGAAACACTCGCTACGGGCGATCGGGTAACCGCCGCCTGTCATAAAGCGCACGGACATTATCCAGAAAATCAGGATTGTATTGTGATGAATGTGCACGGATCAGCAGTGACGGGGATCGATGGATATGGATCAGACGGCGCTATAATTGCTTCGGTGCTCGCCAAAGGGCTGCTGTTCGATGATATTGATGCTGCTACCCGGCAGACGACCGCATCCATACCGGCCTACTCTCGTTCGGGGGCTTGTTTTACTCATGTTCGTATCACGCTGGACGCGACGAGTGGCACAAAGCTCCTCGAGTTCACACAGGCCGGCGATGTTCATGTTCTGGTGCTCGATACACAGGGAACGCTCGTGCGGGAATCAGCAGACGAAGATCTTGCGAGTAGCCTGGTACGGGCAGGCGCCATTACCGAGGACGAAGGACTGTATCATCACGGCAAGGCCGTAGTCACAAACAGCATCGGTGGCACGTATGTTCCAACTCGCTCGCCGTCCATCCCTCTTCAGCCGGGATACCGTGTGATCGTTGCGTCCGACGGAGTATTCGACAATCTCACAACGAAGGAATTCCTCCAGGCAATCACGGGGCGTGATGCAAGGAACATCATCGTCCGGACGGAAGAACTGGTCATTCCCCGCATGAAGGATTTCAGGAGCATTCGTGACGCCACTCCAGAGCGCGCAAAGGCCAGACAATATTCCGATGGATATCGCTCGGCGCCGAAACCGGACAATATGTCGATCGCCGTGATCGATATTTGTTAGTCATGCCGTGAAAGTCGCTGAACAGCTGTTGGGAATGCATGAAAGAGTATGTGGATCTCCTCCTCTGTATTGTAGATCCCCACACTCAACCGTGTGGACGCCTCTACACCGAGTCGCCGGTGCAGTGGCTGCGTGCAGTGATGCCCCGCGCGCAGGCAGATCCCCTGATGTCCGAGAATTTCGGTGAGGTCGTGGGGGTGAATGCCGTTGATGGTGAAGCTGAGGCAACCGGAATTGCTAGGGTTGGGGTTGGGGTCTGAGCCCAAAAATTTCAAACCGGGAATGGATCTCAGGACGTCATGAGCGAGCGTAAGAAGATGATTCTCATGCGCCTCGATGTCTTTCCAGGAATAGTGCTTGAGCCAATTAATTGCCGCGGCTAGTCCCACCGCTTCCACGACCGGGGGAGTCCCGGCTTCAAATTTCTGCGGCAGGTCGGCCGACGTGAACCGGTCCTGGTGGACTTCCTGAATCATCATGCCGCCGCCGAGGAACGGAGGCATGGACTGGAGAAGTGACTGCTTGCCGTACAGCACGCCGATGCCGGTGGGACCGTAGAGTTTATGGCCGCTGAAGGCGAGAAAGTCGCAGTCGAGATCCTGGACGTCGGTTGGATGATGAGCCGCGGACTGCGCGGCATCGACGAGAACGACCGCGCCATGATCGTGCGCTTTGACAATGATGTCTTTGAGGGGGGGTCGTGTGCCCAGCACATTGCTCTGCGCAGTGACGGCGACCGCGCACACACCGCCGTCATCCATGATGTCGACGAAGTGATCAAACCGGAATTGCCCGTGGTCGTCGATATCCACCCAGCGAATTTCAATACCGATCTCGTCTTTGAGCTGCAGCCACGGAACGATGTTGCTGTGGTGTTCGAGCACGGAGAGGACGACGCGGTCTCCTTTGCGGAGATTGTTCTTGCCCCAGGATTTCACAACCACGTTGATCGCCTCGGTGCAGCTCTTCGTGAAAATGATTTCTTCGGGGCGCTGCGCATGGAGAAATTTTTGGACGGTCCCGCGCGCGCCTTCGTACGCCACCGTCGCCCGCTCCGCGAGCACATGCATGCCGCGGTGGACGTTGGCATTCTCTTCTTCGTAGAACTTTTTCATGCGATCAAGGACGGCCTGCGGCTTCTGCGCGGTTGCGGCGGAATCGAGATAGATGAGGGGGTTTCCATTCATCTGCTGGTGCAGAATGGGAAACTGCCGACGAATGAGATTCAGGTCCAGGGGCATAAGAGAAAAGAGTATAGAGGAGACCGCAAACACGTTAATTCGTTAACTGGTTAATTCGTACGTCATAAACACGAGTTAACGAATGAACGAGTGAACGAGCATGTTTGGCATCTCCTAAATGAGGTACACTTTTCCTGATGAACTCCCGCACAATTCAGTACCTCAGCGTCTCCCTTTTCGCCCTGCTTCTCCTCTGGGGTACCTACACTCTCATCGTTTACCTCGGCGTCCCCTATCACGGAGCGGCGATGATGACCGATGAAGCGATGAAGTCCGTGACCGCCTCATGCGGAACCGCATCATTCGTGTGCCGCGGCATCTCGACGTTCTTCCCTTTCGTTTTGAATACATTCGGACGGGCTGCGCCGTTTTTGTGGTACGGCATTCTCTGCGCGCTCGCATGGGCCTGCTTCGCCGGCTGGCAGGCTCTGGGCCTCAACCGGAAATCCGTACTGATCGTCTGGACTCCGTGGAAAATCCTTCTGCTCTTTGTCGCAAGCGTCTGGCTTTTTGCCACCGTCATCGGCTTCGGTTCTGTGAATGACAGATCGGTGCGCGTCTATCCCGAACCGACAAAGGACACATACAACGTCGCCGAGAACGCGTTGCAGACACTGCAGCGGGATTACCAGCTTCTGCTCGGTCAGGGATGCCTGGATCTGCAGGGGGAATCCCAGGTGGGGGCCAAAATCTACATGCTGAAGACGTGGTGCATGGAGAAGGCGTTCATCGGCCGCGTCGTGCCGCAGGTGTTCTTCGTGTTGATGCTCCTGGGGGAAATGTTGATCCTGGGGCGCATGGCACTGGGGTGGCTGCGGTATCGTCCGCCGAACCTGCTGCTCGAAACGGTGTTCAGTGTCGGTATCGGAGCGGGTGTCGGGATCGCCATCCTCTGGACGCTGGCCGTCGCCGGCATTTTCGTGAGTACGGCGGGATGGTTGCTGGCGCTGATCATTCCCGTCGTGGGATACGCGCATACGCGCTACTGGATCGAAAAATTCCTGTGGGAACGCTGGGAACGCGAGTACCGGTGGCTCGATCTGCCGCTGCTTCTCTCCTTCCTGCTGCTGAGCTACCTCGCGCTCAACTTTCTGCAGGTCGTCCGGCCGTTTCCGATCGGTTGGGACGACTTGGGCAGTTATTTGAACCGCCCGCGCCTGCTCGTGAGCTACGGCCGGTTCATCGCGCCGATGGCGCCCTTCGACTGGTCGTACCTGACGGCTCTCGGGTTCCTTCTGTTCGGGTACGACAATCCGGTGGGCGCGACGGCCTCGATGATGGTCAACTGGTCCGCGGGCCTCCTCGCGGTCCTGGGCATTCTTGCGTTTGCGCGGACATTCCTTGGAAACAAGAGCGGCGTTCTTGGCGCACTCCTCTACTACTCTCTCCCGCTCGTCGGGCACTTCTCGTACGCGGACATGAAAATCGACAACGCGATCTTCTTCTTTGGGGTGATCGCGATACTCGCGACGATGATGGCGGTGTTGCCGGCGACTGATGATGCGTCGGCGGATGTAAAGACGCATGATGTAAAGACGCATAATCATGCGTCTCTACTGATCATCGCGGGCATTGCGCTGGGTCTTGCATTCGCGACCAAGGTGACCGCCATCATGGTGGTACTCCCGCTCACAGCTCTTCTCATCGGCATGCTTCTCGATTGGAGAGCTTTTCTCGGCATGGGCTTCCTTCTGTGCTTCGCCTATCTGTGGCGGGGTGCGGTATCGGTGCAGGTGATCGCAATGCGTATCATCGGCGATATTCCGCCGTCGTGGCTCGGATCGACGGTCACCGCTCTCTTCTTTGTCGCCGGCCTCGCATGCATCGTCTGGTCTCTCTGGCACCATCGTCCGGCCTTTCTCCCCGTCATCAAACTCATCGGCGCATTCGGATTCGGTCTCGCGCTCGCGGTGCTGCCCTGGGCCGAGCACACGGCGATGGAAAACGGAAAATGGTTTCCGGAGCCGCTCGGCTCCCCCATCAATCATCTCTCCCCGAAAATCGACGTCGACGGGCTCACGGGAGAACTCGCGACGGATAAGACCGTCGGCGCGTGCAAGGCGACCGGCGTCTTTGAGGAACTCGACCGCTACTGGGGATTCGGGAAAGGCTGGTCGCACTACCTGACACTCCCGTGGCGGACAGTCATGAACATCGACGCGACCGGGTATTACGTGACGACCATCCCGGCGCTCCTGCTCTTTCCGCTGCTCCTGCTGCTGCCGTATTTTTGGACCGCCCAGGGACGCTGGCTGCGCGGCCTCACGTGCATCACCGCGCTCATGATTCTGGAATGGATCTTTTTGGGCAACGGCATCCCGTGGTACGGCATCGGGATACTGCTCGGCCTCGTGATCGGACTCGAGGCACTGGTGCAGAAAGCTCCGGACAAGCCCAGCCGCATCGCGGCCGCCGTTCTGATCGGCTTCTCGCTGCTCATCGCCTTCAACCTGCGCTTCTGGCAGTTTGAACAGCAGCGCAATATTTTTGAGTACTCCATGGGCAAAGTCTCGGCAGATGCTCTGCGTGAAATCACCATCCCCTACTACGACGCGATCTCGGCGACGGCGGTGGATCGGCACGAGACCATGCCCGACCGGCCATTCCTGTACCGGGTCGGGACCTTCATCCCGTACTTTATTCCGCGCAATCTCGAGATCATCGGCCTCAACGACCACCAGCTCGACGTGTTCAATTGCCTCTATCAGGAAAAGAACGCTGCGCTCACGGTCAAACGCCTCAAAGCCCTCAAGTTCAATGCCATCGTCTTCGACACGAACACCGCGACGATCGAACGCGACGACCGGGGATCGCTGCATAAGAAGGTCAACGCCTTCGTCGATTTCGTGAATAATCCCGCGTCGGGACTGCAGGTGGTGGTGAGCGATACCAACGCGGGAATTGCCTTTATTCTGATTCCATGACTATCGTTGCCATCATCCCCGCATACAACGAAGCAACGCGCGTCGGCAATGTTGTTGCGGCCGCCAAAGGATTTGTGGACGCGGTGATCGTCGTCGATGACGGATCGACGGATGCAACCGCGGAGGTGGCCAGGCACGCGGGGGCGACGGTGATCCGTCATGCGGAAAACGGCGGCGCGGGGGCGGCAACGATGACGGGGATCGAAGCGGCGCGCCGCATGGGCGCAACCACCGTCGTCACTCTTGATGCCGACGAGCAACATGATCCTTCCGATATTCCCCGGCTTCTGCGACCGGTCAAAGACGACACGGCCGATATCGTCTTCAGCAACCGCTTCGCTCACCGCAACCGTATCCCGCTCATTCGTCGTGTCTTCAATGGCATCGGCAACATCGTGACGTGGCTCGCGACCGGCATGTGGGTCCAAGACAGCCAGTCGGGATACAAAGTGATCGGTCCGCGGGCACTGGCGCAGATTGATCTGCGCATGCGGGGGTTTGAATTCTGCACCGAAATCGTCCGCGAGGCCTGCCAGCACAAGTGGCGGATCGCGCAGGTGCCGACCAAGGTGATCTACTCCGAGTACACGCTTGCGAAGGGGCAATCGTTCGGGAATGGAGTCAAAACTGCAATGAAGATCCTCCTAAGATCTTTCCTACGCTAAATATTGAGAAAAAGAGTCCGAAGATTCCAAGGAGTCCAAGGACCAGACGGAATGGGAGAATCGTGACCTTCCCCCGCTTCACTTGCACCCTCGCCAACTGGTCCTCGGAATCTTTGGACTCCTTGGAATCCTCTGCGCGAAATGTACACTACCTCTCACGTTCCTATGACGCTTACCCCCTACCAAATCGTCGCTCCACTGATCGCGATTGTCGCGATCGTGTACGCGTGGAACCTGGTGATGCGACAGAAGAAGACGGTGTGGGAAGCGTGTTTTTGGACAATCTTCTGGGGGGCGATCGCGGCGATCGCGATGTTCCCGCCGTTCCTCACCTACCTCTCGACCGTCACGGGCATTGCCAACCGCGAGAACGCCGTGATCTTCACTTTCCTCGGCATCCTCTTCTTCATCGTCTTCTACATGATCATCCGCCTGGAGGAGCTCGAACAGCGGCATGCCAGGATCGTAAGAGAGTTGGCGCTGCGGGAAGCGGGGCTTGAAAAAGAAGAAAAGGAGACAAAGGAGTAAACTCATTCCTTTGCCTCCTTTCACTCCCTTGCCTCTCTTGCCTCTTCTGCCTCCCTTGCCTCTCTTGCCTCCTTTTCATGTCGACCATCCTCCTCATCAGCCCCTACTGGAAAGAACCCCATCGCTGGATGGTCAGCACGGTGAAACTGGCTGAGCTGTGGCAGCGGCTCGGGTATCGCGTGGTCGTCGCCTGCATGGGCGAGAAAAAGGATTCCAAAGAGTCCAAGGATGTTCTATCCGATTCTCTCACGATGTATCGGAAGAAAGATTTCTATCTGCCCGATCCGTGGAACTATGGCATCGCGTTGGGATTTTCAGGATTCGTGCGCCGCATCATCCGCGATGAACGTCCCGACCTGATTGTCTGCAATAAAATCCTCTTCTGGAGTTCGTTCTCCGTGATCGCGCTGCGGCTGCGCGGGTACCGCCCGATCCTGCTGACCGACACGCTCGTCGGCATCACGTGGTGGCCGCGCGGGTGGATTCCGAAGACCGCCGCAGCGATCTACGCGTGGACGCTCGGGTGGGCGGTCATGCTCTGCGCGGAGCGCATCGTCTTCTATCATCCACAACCGGAAAAACTCCTGAAGCGGATGGGTGTATGGAAAAAATCGGAAGTGATACCGACGGGGATAGACGTTTCGGGTTACGGGTTATGGGTTGCGAGTACAGAACCCGAAACCCGAAACCCGAAACCCGTCACTATCACATACGTTGGCAGACTTGAATCGGTAAAGGGCGTCGACGACTTTCTGGCCGCCGCCGTGCCGCTCAAAAATACTTTCCCTGACATCACCATACAGGTCGTCGGCTGGTATAAGGAGGAACATCCGCTCGTGAAGCAGTACGAGCATCAGGTGACGTTCACCGGCCTTCGTTCCGATATTCCCGAGATCCTCGCAAAGACCGATATCTTCGTTCTCCCCAGCCACAGCGAAGGGCTGAGCAACGCGCTGATGGAAGCGATGGCGAGCGGGTGCGCGTGCGTTGCGTCTGATGTTGGCGGCAATGCGTTTTTGATCCAGAACGGCGTCTCGGGATTCCTGTTCCCCGCCGGTGATCGTGAAGCTCTGGCGGCGCATCTGCGGCGATTGATCGAAGATCCCGCGAAGCGGAGGATGATGGGTGAGGCAGCGAGAAGGAGAATTGACGAGAGATTCAGCTGGGACGTTGTGGGTGAGAAATATTTGAAATTATTCAAGATAACGGAGAACGGAGAATGAAGAACGGAGAATTGACTTTTGATAGGGAATATTCGACAGTAATAAGCTATGGCGAAGCCAAATCCTCTTCGGGACAAGTCCTATGCATTCAGTATAAAGATTGTTCATTTCTGTAGAAAAATGCAGAAGGAAAAAGAATACATTCTGAGCAAGCAATTACTGAAATCAGGCACCAGCATTGGGGCAAATGTTGCAGAAGCAGCTCATGCACAAAGCAAACCCGATTTTATTTCAAAGCTTTCTATCGCTTTGAAAGAAGGTAACGAATCAGATTTTTGGCTCCGTCTTATCCGAGATACAACTCCAATATTCGTGAAAGAAGCGCAATCGTTATTGCTTGAACTGAATGAGATCATTTCCCTATTGGTTGCCAGCATAAATACAGCAAAAAAGAATCTCTTATAATTCTCCATTCTTCGTTCTGCATTCTCCATTGAACCGTCGCATCGTCATCTTCTCGGCCTTCCTCACGCCGTTTCGCAGCGGCGCGGAGGCATGTGCCGAAGAAGTGGCGCTGAGACTCTGCGATCGCTTCGATATCACGATCATCACCGCAAAATTACGGGGAGATCTTCCACGTCGGGATGTCCTCTCCCCCTCTCCGTGCGGCACGGAGAGGGGGCCGGGGGGTGAGGTGGGCCGGGGGGTGCCGGTGATCCGTGTCGGCTTCGGCATTCCGTTCGATAAATGGCTCTACCCCTTCCTCGCGCCGTTCGCGGCGCGGAAGCTTAAGCCTGATGTGCTCCATGCCGTGCTCGAAACCTTCGCCGGGGCCGCGCTCCACATGTGCACCCTGGTCGTTCCTCACGCGAAGCAGATTTTGACGCTGCAGACGACGAACCGGAACTTTTTGCGCCATCACATCATGAGAACGCCGGACGTGATTACCGCCATCAGCAAAGTACTGGCAGATCAGGCAGCAAAACTCGGACGACGGGATGCGATCGTGATCCCGAACGGCATTCCATACGATGAGATCCGGAAAGTGTGCGGCGAGGTGAAGAAAGTCCCCGGGAGAATTCTCTTCGTCGGAAGATTGGAGAAGATGAAAGGTGTGGATACTCTCTTGGCAGCATTTGTTTCCGTTCATGACCAGCATCCGTCAGCAACCCTTCATATTGTCGGAAGCGGATCTCTTTTTGGCGACTTACGCAGGAAATATGGAAACGTACCCCATGTGACGTTCTGCGGAGCTCTTACCGGACAATCTGTGTATCAAGAATACGCCGAAGCCGAAATCTTCTGCGCGCTCTCGCGGTCCGAAGCGCTGGGCAATGTCTTCATCGAAGCACAAGCGGCCGGCTGCGCGGTGCTCGGCACGGAGATTGGAGGAATCCCCGAAGTCGTCCATGACGGCGTCACGGGACTGCTGACAGAACCCGATAATCCGGAACTGACCGCCGGAGTGCTGGGGATGTTTCTCGAAGACGAAAAATTCCGCACGCAACTGGCCGATGCGGCGGTGGAGCATGCGCGGAAATTTGACTGGGACGGGATTGCAGAGCGGTATGCGGCGTTATACTGATTTCTTTTCCCGCACCAACTGCGCGGCTTTGAAGAGACTCTCGAACGTCCCCGCATCAATCCATTCGTCTTTGAGCACGCTCGCGGTCAGTTCGCCGTGCTCCAGATACCAGCGGCTGACATCGGTGATTTCGAACTCCCCGCGCGCGGAGGGCTTCAGATTCCTGATGATCTCGAAGCACCGGTGATCGTAGACGTAGCATCCCGTGACGGCGAAATTGCTCTTGGGCTTCTTGGGTTTCTCTTCAATTGATTCAACCTGAACGCGATTGTCATCCCGAGTAGCCCTCGCACCTTTCCGCAGAAGGGTGCGGGGCGTAGCGAGGGACGCTACTCCAAATCTCTCCGCATCGGGAACCTCTTTGAGGAACACGTGGCCCCCTTTCTTGAACGATGTGATCGCGGGCGAGAGATCGTCGAAATAGATATTGTCGCCGAGAATCGCGCAGACGCTGTGGCCTTCGGCGAATTCCTCCGCCATACCGAGTGCCTGCGCGATTCCCTGGGGCTTGTCCTGCACTCTGTACGTGAACTTGCATCCAAACCGTCCGCCGCTCCCCAGATACGACGCCATCTGGTCGATGTGCTCGTTGCCGGAAATCACAACGATATCGGTGATGCCCGCATCGACGAGTTTGCCGAGCGGATATTCGATCAGCGGCCGGTCATAGACCGGAAGCAGACTTTTATTGGTGATCTCCGTCAGTGGACGAAGTCTTGTTCCGGAGCCACCACAGATGAGTACTCCCTTCATGCGATTATGATACACTCACGCCATGCAACGCACCCTCATCCTCCTCAAGCCCGACGCCGTCGACAAAGGGTTTACGGGAAAAGTCATCGCGCGGTTCGAGAGCGCCGGTTTCCGCATCCGCGGCTGCAAAATGATCCGCCTGCACCCGGAACTGCTGCGTGAGCACTACGCACACATCGCCGACAAACCTTTTTACCACGAGGTCGAAAAGTTCATGAGTGCGATCCCGGTGATCGCGCTCGTGCTGGAAGGCAAAGACATCGTGGCAAAAATGCGCGATATGCTCGGCGTCACCGACAGCCGCAAGGCCGCACCCGGGACGCTGCGCGCACAGTTCGGCGTGGACCAGATGGTCAACGTCGCGCATGCCAGTGACAGTCCCGAAACCGCCGAAAAAGAAGTGCACCGGTTTTTCTCGGAAGACGAACTGTTTGACTATTGATTTGTGTCATGCGAGGACCAACTTCCGTTCAATTTTGCGGATGCGACTACCGTGATCACGAACCGTAATTTGAAGACGAGTGAATGAGGGCTGCAGAACGTCTTCGATACGGCGCACACGCTGATCTATACCATCTATCTTACCTTCCATACGATCCAATCGACCATCAATCCCGTCGATACGCGTGCCCAAGCCATCGAAACGCTTGTCCACGGCGTCGAAACGAACGCTGAGGCCCCGAATATGAGCCAAGACATCCCAAAGCGTGATTCCCTTTTTTGCAGACATGGCAGCAGCCTATTCCTGCTCTCAAAAGCATGGCAAGAGGCACAGGAAAGATTGTTGTCGCGACATCAAAACTTTGGCTTCGTATAAACATGAACGGATGTTCCACGGGGTCGTGGAACATTCCGCTTATTGACCATCTGCCGGGGGGGCTGGAGGGACCGGATCCGGCGCCGGTGGCGGAGGGGGGGCTTCGTTGCTTTCACGGGAAGAACTCGCCGATGCTGCACTGGATTCACTGCTCACGCTCGATGCGGAACTTTCTGCGGACTCTGACGACGAACTTTCCGATGACGCACTGGAAGACGAAGGAGGCACGTCGGTCCCCTCTTTCGTGATCACATATCCATCAGGAATGATCAGAATAGCGGGAGAGACGGACGTGTTGTATGTGAACGAAATAGGAAGATCCGGATGCTCCCACACGTAGCCATCGCGGTAGCGCCAGCAGTTGACCGGCTGACCGTCGCCGCGGATCAGGACATTGCCGCGGATGCACCCGTTCCATGCATCGTTCGTACTGATCGGAACGTCTGTGGAATCTACCGGGAACGGTATCAACGTTATGGGTGCGCTGGAGGATGAATCGGACGAAGGCGCTATAGTTGGCTGCGACGATGAATCTGAGGACACGGACCCTTCGGTGGAGTTTATCCCGAGCATGGTCGAGGGGCTCAGGGCCAGCGATCCAGATGAAGACGAGGCGTCATCAACGGGGAGGAACGGAATCTTGAGTGATGTATCCGCAGCGGCGTGAGCGCCGTCCACGGCGATGGCCGTCCAGCCGAAGCGCACCGGCCCAACGAGCGGTTCGGCAACCGTGATTCGGAAGCCTGTCATCGTCGCCGGCTCGGTCCACCATTCCACACCGATCCGACTGACCGGAGTGACCGTGATGACCGGCAAACGCGTGAGCGGCCGATCGAAGTACACAGTGATGCCCGTCCCGCGCGCAGGAATATCGGCGAACCCCGCCTGGCGGTTACTGAGTGTCAACTGCCCCGCGATCTCGACGTCGCCGAGGAACTGCGCGAGGCCGTCGATGGTGATGGAGCCCAGGACTTTGAGCGCATGGCGGACGATCAAACTGTGGGCCTCAAGGATCGAGCCGGAGCCAAAGGTGATTCCGTTCGTGACGTTGAGCGTTCCGTTGAGTGTGAGCGCTCCGTTGAACGTCGCATCGGATTGCACGTTGAGGGATCCCGTCTGCAGGGCACCATCGATATGCATGCCGTTGGGCACGAAGAGATCTCGCATGTGGAAGATACCGTCCACGTAGAGATCACCGGTGAAGCGACCGTCTTTCGCGGTGATGGAATTCTCGTCCTCTTGACCCTTTTCGCTCTCCGGTGCCTTTAACGCTCCGGACATGGCTGCGATCTTCTCTTCGAGCGCGGTAATGCGGTCGCTGAGCGGCGCAACGGCAACCATCTGCCGCGCCACTTCGTCCCGGATGGTCTGGCTCACCTGCAAACGGTTGAGCGTGTCCTGGACCATCAACTGCACTTCATCCTCGATCTTCATCGCCTTGATGGATTCCAGCGTGTGCTGCTCGACGGCTTCGACCGTCAGCGACTGGTTCTTGCGCGAGATCAGGACTTTGCGCATAGCACGACCCTCCTCGAGTCCCTCGAGCGCAACACCGACCGTCGATTCGCCGAGGTTCGCCTTCCGGAGCGTCCCGGGAATGGTGCCGGCGGCGAGCGGATCGCCGGGGCGGATGATTCCCGAGCCCGAGGAAGAATTTGCGCTGGATGCATCGGATTCGACGACGATATCGCCGGAGAGCTGCCCGAGGAGACCAACGAGAACGGTGCCGGGAACCGGCAGATCTTCCGCGCCGCTGAATTTGTTGCCGATGAAGGCCGCTTGCTCGCGGCTCGAGACGAGACCGACGATATCGGGATCGCCCGAACGCGTGCACCGCTTGACGCTGTTGGGACGCGTGATGTCCACGCAGACCGCTTCGCCAAATTTGAGGTTGGTGTCGGTCGTCGTGAACCACTCCGCATAATCCGCCCCGCCGCCAGTGAAGGCGCCATCGGCCGACACGTCTCCGGCGGCCGTCACGCGGAAGACCGTGTTTCCTGAACCGCCGACATTGGACGTCACGATGAAGAGATTCTGTCCGGATGATGTCGCGCGCGATGCGATCGTCACGCCGGAACCGAAGCGTGCGCCGCCGTGCACAAGGAGCGCGCCGGTGACGGTCAGATTCCCATGTATGGTGAGCATGTCTCCCGTGCCACTGAGGAGCGTACCCGTCTCATCAAACCCGTCGACGTGGGTATTCTTGATGAATGTCATGACCGCTCCGATCCCTGTTTCACTGTAGCCTTCCATCGCCTGTCCGATCGACATACCGGGTTTCGTCATGCGCATCGCGATGCCGGGCTGTGAGGACGACGTCAGGTAATCACCGGGTTGGATCGAACCGTTCTCCGTGGAGACGAGGACCGGCACTCGCCCGGCGAGCGCAAGGAAGACGACGGTACCTTTGGATGGGATATCACCCATCATAAGACCCGGATTGGTCGAAATGACTCCCATGAGATGCGAATCGTATGGAGTAGTGCTGCGCTGGACTCCCGCAGGGAGTGTGGAATCGAGCGTCACGACCGTCCCCGGGATGAGGGGTTCGTGCGATGCGTAGATTTCGGCAAGGTCGGAGCCGACGGTCTTGAATGCCAGAAGCGAGCTGCCGGCGTAAATCTTTGTATCGCTGGCATTAGCCTGATTCTGTGCCCACTGGAATTGCACAGTGCCGGCATTGGTACTGTTGCGGACCGATCCGTAAATACGATCCGTGAAATCTCCGGAGAATAGCATACTGTGGACAAGATCGGCGCCGCAGGTACTGGACGTTGTCGTAGAAGTTCCACCTGCCTGGTACAGTGATGCTATGCATGCAGCGCTTGCCGGCGCAGTCACTGCCGCTTTGAATCCCGGGGTGCCACTCGCCTGGTTGAGAACAAAATCGATGAGGTATGCCCAGTTTTCACTCGCGCCGATGGCGAAACTGAGATGATCGTCATCCTGCAATGTCGAGGAGTTATTCACGGTCTCATCCGCCGTCTTCACTTTGACAGTTATGCCTCCGCCACCCTGATCGGCGGCACAGGCGAATCGCGATGTGGAACCGCTCCACACCAGCTTATTTGCGGTGCCCCAACAACCGGTGAGTCCGGCGCCGGAGAACGCGCGGGCGACGTAGAGGGCATTACCCGACATCGTCCCCTGCACTTCCAGTTGGGTTTTGGGAGTCGTCGTCTTGATCCCCACCCGCTTGTAGGTGGCATCGTAGACGAGACCGCTGGTGTCCACGATGAGGATGTTCCCCGTAGAGGAACCGGCGTACTTCTTGAGGACGAGGACGCCGGAGGAGGAGAGGTAGTCACGGGCGCGGACGGTAGAACCGGAGAGCGTGGTGAAGCGGACGAGCGATCCCGTGATCGTCGAATTCAGCGTGACGATGCTGCTGCTAATCGAGAGTCCTTGGCCGAAGCCATAGGTGGTTCCCGCATCCGTCCCGCAGGAGAGCACACCGGTGACCGAACTCTTCACGTCGCAGTTTGCGG
>CAYJTW010000002.1:35273-38988 GCA_964373225.1 uncultured Candidatus Peribacteria bacterium | reverse complement strand
CAGGTGCATCTCAATATTACGCCGCCTCCGCCGCCTCCTCGCTCGCCGCATCCGCCATCTCCTGCTTCGCGCCTTTGCCGGATGCCTCGACTTCGGCGCCTTCTTCGATACCGGCAATGACTTCTTCGCTGTCTTCGACGGCAGTGTCTTCGAGTTCGGCGATCTTATCACTATCGGGAACGGCTTCGGTCGCGGCTTCTTCGACTTCGATGCGCGATCCGAGTTCGACGGCTTCAATGACGGTCTCGTCGATCTTCACGCGCTCTTCGGGAGCGATGTCATCTTTGAACTTCAGCAGTTCGACTTTGAGACCGAGCGCCTGGAGTTCTTTCACCAGGACGTTGAAGGACTCGGGGATCGACGGGCGGCGGATCGGCTCGCCTTTGACGATGGATTCGTACGCCTTGCTGCGTCCGATGACGTCGTCGGATTTGATCGTCAGCATTTCCTGCAAAGTGTGCGCCGCGCCGTAGCCCTCGAGCGCCCAGACTTCCATTTCGCCGAAGCGCTGCCCTCCGTGCTGGGCCTTGCCTCCAAGCGGCTGCTGGGTGACGAGCGAGTACGGACCGACGGAACGGGCGTGGATCTTGTCTTCCACAAGGTGCAGCAATTTAAGCATGTACACCTGGCCGACCGTCGTCTCGTACTGGAACGGCTGACCCGTGCGTCCGTCGTAGAGCTGCATTTTCCCGGTGGCCGGCAGTTTGGCCTCCTTGAGGAATGCCTGGATCTGATCGGTCGAAATGCCGTTGAGCGCGGGCGTGGCGATCTTGATCCCGAGTTCTTTGCACGCCCAGCCAAGATGGGTTTCGAGAATCTGTCCGATGTTCATGCGGGACGTGACGCCGAGCGGGTTCAGGATGATGTCGACGTGCGTGCCGTCGGCGAGGAAGGGCATGTCCTCACGCGGAACGACGCGGGAGACGACGCCTTTGTTCCCGTGGCGCCCGGCCATTTTGTCGCCGACCTGGATCTTGCGGGTCTGCGCGACGAACACTTTGATCTGTTTGATGACGCCTGTGGGCAGTTCATCGCCTTCCGCGCGGTCGAAGATGTGGACATCGACCACTTTGCCGCCGGCGCCGCCGGGCAGCCGCAGCGATGAATCTTTGACGTCTTTCGCTTTATCGCCGAAGATGGCTTGCAGAAGCCGTTCCTCTGGAGTGAGTTCCGTCTCCCCTTTCGGCGTGATCTTGCCGACGAGGATATCGCCTTCGTGCACGGTGGCGCCGATGCGGACGACGCCGTCGGTGCCGAGATCTTTGAGCTTTGCTTCGCCGACGTTGGGGATATCACGCGTGATGATTTCGGGGCCGAGTTTGGTGTCGCGCACATCGGTGATGTAGGACTCAATATGGACCGAATCGAACCAGCCCTCCTCCACCACGCGGTCGCTGATGATCACCGCGTCTTCGAAGTTGTAGCCTTCCCACGACATGTACGCGACGAGGAGGTTTTGCCCGAGCGCCAGTTCGCCGTCTTCGACGGACGCGCCGTCGGCCAGCGGCTCGCCGCGGCGGACTTTTTGCCCGCGTTCGACCTTGGGACGCATGTGGAAGCAGGTCCCCTGGTTGCTGCGAATGAACGTGTGGAGCTTGTAGGTCTTCTTCTTGCCCGTGCCGTAGACGACCGAGACTTCGCGCGAATCGACCGCGGTGACTTCGCCGTCTTCTTCGGCGAGGAGCGCATGACCGGATGCGCGCGCGGCGAGACCTTCAATGCCGGTGCCGACAAGCGGGGCGTGGGGCTTGATGAGCGGCACGGCCTGGCGTTGCATGTTGGTGCCCATGGAGGCACGGGTATTGTCGTCGTGCTCCAGGAACGGGATGAGCGAGGTGGAGATGGAGAGGATCTGGCGGGGGCTGACGTCGACGTGCGTGATATCGCGGACGTGTGCGAGCAGCGGCTCGCCGGCCTTGCGGGAGGAGACGCGGGTGGTCATGAATTCGTTGTGTTCGCTCACGTGCGTTTCGGCCTGCGCGATGGTGAGATGACGCTCCTGTTCAGCGTCCACATAGACGACTTTATTGGTGATGTACGCGCGGACGGGGATTTCTTTCTTCCCTTCTTTCTTGAGAATGGAGACGATCTTCCTGGCATCATCTTTTTTATCGATGATGTCACCTTCTTTGGCAATCACCTTGCGGCTTTCTTTGACGACCACATCGATGATGCGGCCCTGGAGCTTGTCGGGATCAAGCGAAACTTCATGCTTCACCTCCTTGTACGGCGTCTCGAGGAATCCGTACTCGTTGACCCTGGCGAACCCCGCCAGGTGGACGACGAGACCGATGTTCGGGCCTTCGGGAGTCGCAATGGGACAGATGCGGCCATAGTGGCTGGTATGCACGTCGCGGACGTCGAAACTCGCGCGCTCGCGGGAGAGTCCTCCCGGACCCATCGCGGAGAGGCGGCGCTTGTGCGCAAGCTCGGCCAGCGGGTTCGTCTGATCCATGAACTGGGAGAGCTGGGACGACGCGAAGAACTCGCGCATCGCAGCCGTGATCGGGCGGCAGTTGATGAGCTGCGTGGGCGTGACGGTTTCGATGTCCATGACCGTCATGCGGTCTTTGATGATGCGCTCGGTTCGAACGAGTCCGACGCGGTACTTGTTCTGGACGAGTTCGCCGACCGATCGGACGCGGCGGTTGCTGAGGTGATCGATGTCGTCGGCCACGCCGACGCCGTTATTGAGTTTGACGAGCTCGCGGAGAATTTCGAGGAAGTCGCTGACCTGGAAGACGCGGTGCTGCTCGTCACTCGGGGTTTTGAGATTGAAGCGGCGGTTGAGCTTGTAGCGGGCGATCGACCCCATGTCGTACTTTTTGAAATCGAAGAAGAGCGAATCGATCAGTTGTTTGGCGTTCTCGGGCGTTGCGAGATCGCCGGGGCGGATTTTGCGGTAGACGCTCTGGTATGCCTCTTCGACACTGCGGATGGGGTCTTTTTCCAGCGTCGTGAGGATGTAATCGTGGTCGGGATTCGTGATGTCTTTAAAGAGATCGAGGATCTGCCCGTCGCCGGCGTAGCCGAAGACGCGGAGCAACTGAGTGATCGGGATCTTGCGCTTGCGGTCAATCTTGCAGCTGATAATGCCGCGGCGGTCGGTTTCGATTTCGAGCCACACGCCGCGCTTGGGGATGATCTTGGCCGCATGGTAGCGCGGATGATCGGGCATCTTGCTGAAGAAGACACCGGGGGAACGGACCAATTGATGCACGACGACGCGCTCAATGCCGTCGACCACGAACGTGCCGCTGTCGGTCATGAGCGGGATCGAACCGAGGAACACGTCCTGCTCCTTGATTTCGCCGGTCTCCCTGTTGATGAGCTGCACGTAGCCCTTCATCGCCGCTTCGTAACTGAGGTTACGGCGCTTGCAGGTTTCGGGGTCGTACTTTGGGGGATCGAACGTGTGTCCGAGAATGCGGAGTTCAAGCTTTTTTCCGGAGAAGTCGGTAATCGGGCTGATTTCCTCCAGAAGTTCCTTGATACCCTCGGTCAGGAACCACTTGTAGCTGAGGATCTGCATCTCGATCAGCGACGGCACATGCGAATTGTCTTCATCTTCCACGAGCATCACGCGTCCCATCTGCACTTTTTTGGGATGCAGCACTTCGGGCAAATTGGCGAACACCGACGGCACGCGGCCGGCGGGTGGGATGACATGCGGATGGACGTGGGGAACCACCTCCTGATCGACATGCATCTGGTA
>CAYJTW010000002.1:14462-35173 GCA_964373225.1 uncultured Candidatus Peribacteria bacterium | reverse complement strand
GGATGACATGCGGATGGACGTGGGGAACCACCTCCTGATCGACATGCATCTGGTACGGCTTCTTGGGAACAATGAGTTTTTTGAGCGGTTTGAGAATGTCCGTGGATGGGGGTGCCGGCTTTCCTCCGCCTTTCCTCAGCTGGAACCTGGACCCCGGCCGGGCGGGCAGGATGGCCTTGGGAGCAACTGGTTTTTTGATAGCAAGGATTTTTGCTGGCGCCTTTTTTAGGGGGGCCTTCTTCATCACCTTCTTGATGACCTTCTTCGAAGCTGTCTTCTTTTTTATGACCGGCTTGGCTTTCTTTTTCGCAGACTTCTTCGGCTTTTTTGCCATAAAAGAGGAGGGCACGGAATTCCCTCTGAGAACGTCAGGAGGGTCGATCCACAGCACTCACAACACAATCGAAGCCACTGCGGGATGGGCACAGTGTAAGGAATTGAAGAACGGGGTCAATAGGTTTTCTGCCACTTTTCTGCCACTTTACGTGGCTGGAAGCTGCTGCGTGACACAGTGGAATGACCCCCATCCCCAGGTGAGGATCCGACTATCGATTGGAACGATGCGACGGCCGGGAAAACATTTCTGAAGGGTGTTGATGGCGGCAGCGTCATTTGGATCATCCCAGACGGGAACGAGGACGCACTCGTTTGCGATGTAGAAGTTCGCGTAGCTCGCCGGAATGCGGAACCCTTCCTCCGGCGCGTGGAACATCGTGCTCGGTGTTTGATCGTGAATGAGAACCGGCTTCGGCTGCACAATCGTGATGATCTCCAGAGGATGACCATCCTGGTCTTTCATCGTCTTGAGGCGACGGAGATTTTCCTGCAGCGGCGCGTAATCCGGATCGTCAGGATTGTCGTTGATGATAGTGAGAACGGTCGAGGGACCGACGAATCGCGCGAGGTCATCCACGTGCCCGCTCGTGTCGTCGCCGGCAATCCCCTCTCCGAGCCAGAGGATGTTTGTGACGCCGAGATTGTCTTGGAGTTGCTGTTCAATTTTCTCTTTCGTGAGCCCCGGGTTGCGATTCGGATTCAGGAGACAATTTTCGGTCGTGAGGAGTGTGCCAAGTCCGTTCACGTCGATCGACCCGCCTTCCAGGATCATAGGGACTTGAAGTGACGGCTGCTTGAGATCACGCGCGAGCAGCGTCGGCACCCGGTCATCGAGATTGTGTTCCCACTGCTCGCCCCATCCGTTGTATCGCCAATCGAGGAAGAGTCGTTCACTTTTCTGATTTTTGACGACGATCGGCCCGTGGTCCCGTGCCCAGCTAAAATTATTCGGAATGCGATGCAGATACACACGATCCCCATGAACTTTCGCTTTCTTCATCTCGTCCTTCGCGACGCGCTCCGTCTCGTCATCGTGGATGACGATATGCACGTCTTCTCCGACTTCCAGTTCTTTGACCATTCGCGCCCAGACCCCGGGGATGTGATCGAAGAGCCCGGGCCAGTGCCGGTCATCATGCGGCCAGGTGAGGATGGTGCCCTCGTGGGGCTCCCACTCGGCGGGCATGCGGTAGCCGAGTGTTGCCGGAGTTTTATTTGATGAGATCTCCATAGGATTCGGGTCGGCGATTCTTCAAAAACATCCACGCATCCTGAAGTGGTTTCACGCGGCCCAGATCACACCCGACAAGGATGACCTGCTCCCGGCCATCAGCCTTTGCAATGATCGCGCTGCTTGGACCCGCGATAAAGGAGCCGCCCCAAAAGGTGATCGCCCCTTCTTTGCCGACCCGGTTGATGGCGCAGACGAAGACGTTATTCGACGCGGCATGCCCGAGCATTGCGTTGCGCCACATTTGCTGCCAGTCGCCCGTGATATTTTCTTCGACCGATCCGTCAATGAGTCCAATTGCGGTTGGATAGAAGAGAATTTCGGCGCCTTTGAGGACGGCAATGCGCGCGGCCTCGGGATACCATTGATCATAACAAATGAGGGGACAGATCTTGCCAAAGGGGGTATCGAAGACGCGGATACCGGCCGCAGGTCCGGGAGAGAAGTAGTGCTTCTCGTGGTAGAGAATGTCTTCGGGAATATGCGTCTTGCGGTATGTGCCTGCGAGGGAACCATCGGGCAGAAAGACCGGCGTAGTGTTATAGAATTTTCCATTGGGGGATTTTTCGAAGATTGAACCGCCGACGAGGACGATCTGATGTTTCTTCGCAACCTGACTGAGTGCCTGCGTCGTTGGACCGGGAATAGGTTCGGCGGAAGCGAACGCGCTCTTGTCATCTTTGTTCTGGCAGAAGTACGGGCTCGCGAATAGCTCGGGCAGACAGACAATCTGCGCGCCTTTCATCACCGCTTCTCCGATCATCGTTTCCGCCTTTTTCAGATTCCTCACCGGATCACCGGTCATGGACATCTGGACGAGGCCGATGGTCACGGAACGTGACCCCGAGCGGAGTCGAGGGGTGACGAGACGATTTTTCAAGACGGCAACAATACTCTAGAATGCACTTCCATGAAACAGTTCGACCACCTTTCGGCCAGTCTGAAAAAATTTATCATTCCTGAAACAGACCTCTCAAAGGCCGGGAGCGTCACGGAGTTGATAAAAAAAAGTGGGAACCCGATATCAGCATTTGCCGAGCGAACACTGCGTCACTGCAACGGCGGCGCCACACTCCAGGCGGCGCTCTGGCTGAAGCAACACCTGGACCGTGGAGGAAAGATCGTCGTGACGATCGCGGGTGCGCTCAGCTCATTCCAAGTCGGCGTAACACTCGCCGAACTCATCCGGAAGAACAAAGTTCATCTGGTCTCGGCGACGGCCGCAAATCACGAAGAATCGTACTACCGCTACGTGGCACACTCCCACTACGCCTATATTCCCCGCTACACCGAGCTGACCCCCGAACAGGAAGCCGAACTCCGCGATGCGGGCCTGCGGCGCATCACGGACACCTTCCTGCCGGAAGACGAGAGCGTGCGCATCATGGAACCGCATCTGCTGAAGATGTGGCAGGACGCACAGAAGAAAGGAGAGCGGTACTTTCCCCACGAGTACTTCCGGCGCCTCTTCGCGGAGAAGCTGATCACGCCCGATCCGATGGCAAACCCCGCTGACTGCTGGGCCGCTGCCGCGTACGAAAAGAATGTCCCGATCGTCATCCCCGGATTTGAGGACTCGACGATGGGCAACATTTTCGCGAGCTACACGTACGATGGGAAGCACAAGAGTAAAGACGGCGTCGTGCTCGATCCCGCGATCATGAAGGGCGGACTGGAATACTTCACCTGGATGTACGACTGGTACATGGAAACCGCGAAGGACGCGCCCGTCGCGTTCCTGCAGCTCGGCGGGGGCATCGCGGCCGATTTCCCGATCTGCATCGTCCCCTCCCTCAAGCACGATCTGCAACTCAAGAATATCCGCGACTGGGCGGGCTTCGTCGAAATCGGCTCGTCACCGATGTCCTACGGCTCCTACTCCGGCGCCGGCGGCAAAGAGAAGATCACATGGGACAAACTCTCCACGCAGAGTTACTACCAGATCATCCAGAGTGATGTGACGGTGGCGTTTCCATGGATTGCCGCTATTTTGCTTGATCTCTAGCTTGCCCCGAGTAGATCGCGCGGAGCGCGATCGTATCGAGGGGTCACTGTTGCGTTTCCGTGGATAGCGGCGGTGCTCCTTGATTTATGAGAGTCGCTCACTATACTTGCGCTCTGTTTGCATTTTTTCCGAAATGAAGAAACGTCCGCCCCACAGGGGCCTTCGGCAGGACTCCGCGAAGAAGCGTTACACCACCGGACTGCCGGTCAACACACGCTACATGCGAGACCGGTGGCAACACTTCCTCGCCCAAACCAGGAACGGTACATTGATGATCGAAGGCGTCCGCGTCGATGACATCGTCACGAAATACGGCACCCCCCTCTATGTGATGGTGGAGAGCGAAATTCGCGACCGTTTGCGGCGCTTCAGGAAGACCTTCGGCCCCCGCGTCAGCCTGCAGTACGCCGTCAAATGCAACAGCAACCTGGCCATCCTCCGGATCATCCGTGAGGAGGGATTTGAGCTCGACTGCGCGAGCGTCGGTGAGTTGATTTTAGGGCTCCTCGCGGATTTCCAGCCCCGCCAGCTGGTGCTCACAAACCTCTTCAAGAGTGAACAGGATCTCTACTTCGCCGCCAAGATGGGCATCCAGGCGATCACCGCCGACTCCATCGAGGAGATCGAACACATCGCCGCGACCGCGAAGAAACTCAAGAAGCATATCCGGATGCTCATCCGCGTGAACCCGATGTTGCAGGTGGGCACCTGGTCCACCCGCGGCAACAAGTACGGAATTCCCATCGGCTACATCGACCGCGCAGTGGAGATCGCTGTCCAGAGCCCTTATGTGGACTTCGAGGGATTCCACTTCTTCGGCGGCTACGTGTACCAGTCACGCGTCTTCAGGGCCGTTGCGCGCATCATGGTCAGGCTTATCAAGCGGTGCCACAACAAGGGCATTCATGTGCGGCGGCTCGATATGGGGGGCGGCTTTCCCGCGTCGATCGGCGACGAGCACGCTTTTCCTATTGAGGAGATGAAGGACTTCCCCGCTTACTTCCAGCGACTGCTCGACCAGAACGGTTTGCCGCCATTGGATCTGATCTTCGAGCCGGGGAAGAGCATCGTTCTCAACGCGGGAGTCGGACTGATGAAGGTGATCGCCCGCAAGCGTCTGGGCGCAAAGACCCGGATGGTCAACGTGGACGGGTCGAGCTATAACTTCATTCCCGACACGCTCGTGCAGGGCGCGTTGAAGGTGGAAGAGGGTGGACTGCGGTACGACGTGCTGCCGGCCTCCAAAATGAATGCTCCGCGCATTCATTCGGTAACGATCGGCGGCAACACCTGCGACTGCTGGGATCTGATGGCGCGCAACGTCGAACTCCCCAAAATGCACGTGGGAGATCTTATCGCCATTATGGATGTTGGCGGATATGCGCAGGTGCTGGCCAATAACTTCAACACCATCAAACGGGCATCGGTGATCATGATTCATCCCGATGGAGCAACGACGCTCATCCGGCGTCGCGACCGCTACAGCGAAATGTTCGGTCCCGAGCTCGACGTACTCAAGCTCGCGGGACCTGACGAACTGGAGAAGTACAACAACATCTACCGGGTCAACATCGACGAAATCTGGCGCGGCGGCGGCATGACCGCCTTCGAGAAAAAGAAGCGGCGCGGCGAGAACGGCAATGGGAATGGAAAAATGAAGAAAGCCTTCGAGAAGATCGAACAGCAACTGGATGTCAGCGCGGGGAGGAGGAAGATGAAGGTGGGAGGGGCGACGTGACGATCTTGTCAATTCAAAAGCGTAGGAGAAGGAGTAGAGTGCACTGTCATGGGAGTTAATCAAGCCGCTCGTCAAATCCTCGATAAGCTCAGTAAAGACACCCTTGTCGATGACAGGCTCCCGACAATGGAAGAGTGTCTCAACGCGTGGAGTAATCCTCAAGGAGCGGATCCGCATGTGCTGAAATACCTTGAGCGTTCGCCAGAGCTCACTTGACTCTTTTCAACGCTTCGTGGAGTGGGCCGAAAACTTGAAGGGATGACGGAGGAGGAGCGGCAAATGTTCATAGCAAGGCTCCGAGAAGACTGACTATCTGAGCAGTGAACATTCGGCTCCCTCTCACCTATCACGCCTCTCCAAACCTCCTCTCCACCTCTTTCCAATTTACAACATTCCAGAATGCTTTCACGTAATCCGGCCGCTTATTCTGATACTTGAGATAGTACGCATGCTCCCACACGTCGACACCAAAGATGGGAGTTTTACCCTCCATTCCCGGTGAATCCTGGTTTGGATATCCTTTGAGAATGAGCTTGCCGCCATCAACGTACAACCACGCCCATCCGGAGCCGAATTGATTCATCGCCGTCTCTTCGAACTTCTTCTGGAAGTCTTCAAAGTTCCCGAAGGAGCTCTCAATGGCTTTCAGAAGATCTCCTGAGGGCTTCCCTCCCGCTCCTGAGCCTGACGAAGGAGGAGCCATCACTGTCCAAAAGAGACTGTGGTTGTAGTGCCCGCCGCCGTTGTTCTGCACCGGCCTCTTTTTGTCCGCAGGCAGCGTATCAAGACTCTGAAGGACCTCCTCAATCCCCTTCCCCTCTAATGATGTTCCTTCCAGAGCCTTGTTGACCTTATCGATGTACGCCTGATGATGCTTCGTGTGATGGATTTCCATCGTCTTGGCGTCAATATGGGGCTCCAACGCGTCATACGCGTACGGAAGGGCAGGGAGGGTGTAGGGCATACACTGAGTATACTCTCTCACGGATGGAAATCCGCCTCCTGACATCACCGGATGACCTGCGACGCTATGATGCATGGCTTCGCTCACATCCGGAGGGCTCTCTCTGGCAGTCGTTGGAGTGGAAAACGTACCAGGAAGCTCTGGGACGCGCGGTGAGGATCTATGCTGCGATGGAGGGGCAGGAGATCGTCGCATCGGCGCTGGTCGTGATCGACAGGACGAGTTTGGGATTGAGTACGTGGGAGATACCGCGAGGGCCACTCGGACGAATTGAGAATGGAAAATTGAGAATTGAAAATAATGACTTTTTCACTCGCATCATTGCTGATGCAAGAAAAACCAGCTGCTTTTCACTGTATGTATCTCCCGCACATTCATTCTCCATTCTCCATTCTCCATTCTCCATTTCTCATCGTTTCGTCATGCCCGAAGCAACCCGGATGATCGATCTCACGCTGAATGATGATGACCTGCTGGCGCAGATGAAACCGAAAGGCCGGTACAACATCCGGCTGGCCGAAAAGCACGGGGTACGCGTCGTGCAATCCGATGACGTTGAAGCCTACGCCGCGCTCGCGAAAGAAACGTGGGCCCGGGACGGTTTCCGCGGACCCAAGAGAGGCTACGAGACGTTCTTGAAGGATCTGCCGGGCAGCTTCCTACTGCTCGCTTTTCCCCCCCTGGATACGAAAAAAACGCCCTCAGACGGGCATTTCGATGTGTCATCAGGCCAGAAGGACCTAAAGCCGATAGCAGGTCTTCTGGGCGTTGTTTGCGGATCAGTGGGCATTTACTACTATGGCGCATCAACTGACCGCCACCGGGAGCTGATGGCCCCCTATCTTCTCCAGTGGGAGGCCATGAAGCACTGCAGGTCCCATGGCTGCATCGCCTACGACCTGTTCGGGATCGCTCCGGAAGGCGTGGTGAATCATCCATGGGCGGGTGTGAGTGACTTCAAGGCGAAGTTCGGGGGGAAAGTTCTGAACTATCCGCCGGAGCGGGAGATCATTCTGCGGCCGGGAGTGAGGACTCTTCTTACGATAAAAAGAAAACTGCTTGGCTAGGAAAGATTCCGAAGAGTCCAAAGATTCCAAGGACCAGACGTAAAGCGAGAATCGCATGCTTTCCCCGGCTACACTCCGATAACGCCAACTGGTCCTCGGACTCTTCGGAATCCTTGGAATCCTTTTCTCCACATACGAAAAAGCCTCCCCGGTAAGGGGGAGGCCTTTTCGCGACTAGGCGTAGTCAGGACGATCTAATCTCGGCGTAGCCCGATGGCGAAGCCGGATTAACCCTGGTAACTCGTCGACTTGACCGTCGTTTCCGGATACTCAACCCATGTGAAGATCGAGGAGGTTGTGGAACCGGTACCGATCGTGCTGCTGTCGGAGTCCACCCACACAATGTGGGTGCTGGTTCCGGCAGTGCCGAATGTGGTGAGCGTGGCCGAGTCGAAGTTGATCATCTGGACCTGCAGCGTGGAGGTCGACGTGCTGCTGACCTTGGGGTTCGTGACGTTGGCCTGGAGGACGAACGTCTGATCCGTACCCTGGTCGATGGTCGAGTTGACCAACGTGATAGCGGTGTTGTTCAGCGTCGTACAGACAACGACGAACGAACCGGATGAGGACTGCGTGCTGAGGATGGCATCGCCGGCCGTTGTTCTCGACGTGCAGGTGCGCGTCACAGTCGAGTTCGACTTGTTGTAGAGCTTGAACGTGGTGGTATCAAGCGCGACGTTGGTCGCGTTGATGTTGAACACCACACCCGAGAGGACAACCTTGTTGAGCCCGTTCTTCGAGTTGCTGTTGGGCGCAGCGGAGATCTTGAACTGACCGATATCGGCCACTCCGGTCGGCACGTTGGTGCCGTTGGCATCGGGGTTGGCGTTCGCGATCGTCTGGATCCTGCTGAGCGCAACGAAGTTGCGGCCGCCGACGATGTCGAGATTGGACGCGTTTGCAGACGTGCGACCGATAAAGACCTCTCCTTCGGCAGTGCTGTCCTGATCGTTTCTTGTCAGTGAGTTACTGGACTGATCACCGCGGGCGCGGATTGCGCCGGAGCCCGTGGAGTTGTCAGACGCGGTATCACCGGTGAGGTACAGCTGCACACCCGTGCCGGATGTGGCGCCGTCAACGTCCGTCTTCAGACGGGGCTTGATGAGCACTTTCACGTCAGCGCCCTTCGGAACGACGAGCTGGCGGCTCTGCATCTTGAGACAGAAAGCTCTCGTGATCAGGGTGTTGGCAAGGAGGTTGCCCATATTGACCGAACGAGTGCGATCGGAACCACAGCCACCAACGGTGGCGGAACCGAACGGCGTTGTTGCGCCTTCTTTGTAGAGCTCAAGGCGATCGAGTGCCGAGGCGTTCGATCCCGACGAGTTCAGCTGGATGTCCGTCACGTCAATATCTTCGTTCTCCGCGTGGAAGTTCAAGCGGATGATGGCGTCAGCGAGCGTTCCGCCGAGGAGCTGGCGGCTGCGCACCGGCGTCGTGTCCTTGGAGACGTACAGATCACCCTGGCTGACGAGGAGCCAGTTCTGCGTTGTCACCGTCGTAACAGTGATATCGCAGCTGCTTGCGCAGGCAGTGCTGTCCAGCTTGATGCCGGAAAGGCTGCTGCCGCGGTCCACGGTCTCCGCCTCGACAAAGGTGTCGGCGGTGGAGAACTTGAGCTGGATTTCGTCACTGGCGAGTGAGGCAGCGATGTCCGCATGCAATTCGAACACAACCGTCTTCTCCTTCGGGATGACGAAGCCTCCGCCCGTGAGCTGGGAGAACGTGATCTTGCTCGTTTGCGTGGTCACGCCCTTCTGCAGGACGGTATCGACTTTGCCATCGCCGTCGGTATCGACCCACAGCGTGTAGTTCTGACCGCTCTGGAGTGCGGTAGCGCCGGTGGCGGAGTTGAAGATGAGCTTGGTGAGCAAGAGATCCTTGGCTTCACCTGCCCGGACTTCGAACCGCATCATATTGATGTTCTTGCTGTTCTTGACGGCGGTGTCGGTTCCACCCGTCGCGCGCACGGCGATCGTCAGGCTGGCGTCAGCAATGCGCTGCGCGTTGCCCGTGACCGTACCGCGGGGGCGGACGTCTTTGACTTTGTCACCGGTCGAGAGACCTTCGACCTGCATCTGGTAGGTCGTGATCGTGGAAGAAATGTGGCCACCGAAAGCGCATCCGGCGGTGTTGGCACCGGTCGAAATGTCGGTCGGCTCGCCACAGATGTGGACGCGGTAGGTGTTGCCACCCTTGGGGTTATTGCCCGAACCGTTGTCGATGAAGTCGACACGAGCCTCATATGTTTCCTTGCCGTTCACGGTGAAGTCATCGAAACGGTAGATCTGGTACGTCCCCACGCCGGAGGTCTGGCCGGAATCGGTGGAGCCCGTGAGGCGGACGCCGTCGATGCTGCGACCCGTGGCCTTGTTGCGGATCTGGACGTTCTCCAGAACCTCATTGATGTTGTCGTATCTGGTGCCGCTGGAGTTCGTCAGCGTTGCACCGGAGCTCGTGTTGCCCTGGATGAGCACGAAGAGCTTGCGGATGTTCACCTTCTCACCACCCGTGGTGAAGATGATGTTGGCAAGCACCGCTTCGTTCTGATCGCGGGTGTAGCTCTGCTGCGTTGGCCCGTCGATTTCGACGGTAAACTCACCGGCGTCCACGGTGACCGTGGCCGGGAGTGTGGAGGTTTCCGTGGCAAGCGCAATGCGCGAGCCGTAGAGCTGACCGTTCACGCCGTACCCGTACAGGGAACCGACGGCGAAGATGTCCGAGGTTTCCTCGAAGTGCATCTTGATGTTGTCACCGGCGCCACCAACGATATCGCTGATGATATCCATCGTCATCTTGTCACCCTCGAGAATCGTAAAGGGCGGATCGAAGACGAACGTGACAAAGTCACCGACAGTTGTTGCGACGGTGTTGGTCAAAACGGTGCCGTCGCTGCGGCGGATCTTGAGGTTGACCAGATCCCCGTCGCCGATCGTGCCGTTGTTCTCGATTGTCATCGAGTAAATGGTCTGATCCTCGGTGGAGTCGGTGGAAATCTGGAACTTACCGACCACCACGCCCTTGTCTCCCACTTCGACTTCATCCGGGGAAACAGTGCGGTAGTCGATGCTGACGCGTCCGCTGCGAACCGCGGCAACCTTAAAGGTGCTGCCACGGAGCGGGAAGTTGCCCGTGACCTGCTTGGCGTTGGACAGAACGTCCGACGGAAGCTCGACAGCCATGTTGTGCTCCGAAGCCGTGACGGCCGTGGAGTTGAAATCGGCGGCAATATCGACCGTCACCGTCTTACACGCAGCGATCTCCAGAGGAGTGCTGAAGTGAACGGTTGCGGTCTGATCCTTGCTGTCGATCGTGCGCTTGCGGCTGATGCGGGCGCCATTGACCGTGGCGTAGACGCCATCAATGTCGTTCTCATCACCAAAGCCTTCGTGGAGGACGGTGAGATCGGTGATGGCGGCCTTGTCGTCACAGGAAGCCGTGATGTCCATGGAAACCATGGTTACACCGACTGCGCCCTGCGGAAGCGTGTCACCGACGGGGTTCTTGGACGAGAGAGCGACCTGGAGGGTGCTGTTGCTCGTCGGGAGAGCCGTGTAGCCGGTGAAGGTCTCGGAATCGGAAAACACCATGCCGTCCGACGCTTTCACGTCGGTTGCGGTCACCGTGTATTCGTTCCCACCCGTGAGGTTGCCCGAGAGCGTGAGCTCAACGGTGTCATCCGCAACGAGCTTTGCCGACGAGACAGATACCGCCGGTGTCGCGCCCGTCACCGTGTAGTGACTGGCGGTCTCCGCGGAGGTCTTGTCCATCTTGTTCGTGAATGTCACTTCCACAGTCGTAGAACCGGTGGCCTTGGCGCTCGAAATGCCGGCTTTGGCAGTCGGGCCGCCCTTGCCACAGTCGACGCCGTAGGTCAGACCCTGATCGACGCGGAAGAGCATGACGACCATTTCCGCGCGGTTCATGTTGTCGCTTGGACGAACACGACCGGTGGAATCGTCGCCCTGCAGAACACAGTGATCCGCCGCAGTCTGGATAGACTCGGTGTACCACTGGCCAGAGACGTTATCGACGAACTGCGGAGCGGCGCCGGTGGCCTCGAGGCCGAAAGCGCGGACGATGAGGGCGGCTGCCTCAGCGCGGTTGATGTTCGCGCCGGGGCGGGCGTTGCACGGCTTGGTGCCGTAGCAGTTACCGTCGCCGCGGACCCACTGCTCTTTGGCAGCTTCCTCCATGTAAGCGTAGTACCAGGCCGATGACTTGACGTCATTGAAGCTGGGTACTGCCGGCGGGGTCGAGAGGAGACCACCGTTCAGCATGACGAGGAGCTTGACGTACTCCGCGCGGTTGGCGTTGTCGCCACCACGGAAGCGCGGCTGGCCCGCGTCGAGAATTCCGTCCTCCGTAAATGCGGTGACGGCTTCCTCGAACCAGACCCCGGAGGACACGTCGGAATAAGCGGCAAACGCGCTGCTCACCTGAGTAAGCACGATTGCGCTGGCCGAGAGACCTGCGAGGACTTTCTTGAAGCGAGAAATGTCCATATAAAGAAGTAAGAAAAGAGAGAAATAAAAAAAGATGTGCTCTCTTTGTATTGGTGGAATCCAGCGGTGAACGCACCTGATTGTGTTGGGAACGAGCGCCGAAAAGAAGTGGCGCCCTCCTCCTTAAATATAAAGAGATGAAACAAACCCGATACGTTGCCCGTCGCGGCGTAGTCTCGGCGCTGCGAAGCAGCGACGGACGAAGCCGTGCGGAACAGCAGAAAGCCCCCGCAAAGGAGGGTCTTGCTACAACTGGATAAATGACGACACGACCACTCTGGGAACCAGAGGATGTGAGAGCCTGTCATCCTTCGCAATAGGTGGCGAGGAAGGCAGGAGCCGGATTTTCAAAGAGCACGTACGCGTCGACCACGCCCCCGGGATTACTTGAGGCGGATCAGCGGGATCCTACCGAAGGAAATCGGTAGCAATCAAGCCTCCGGCCCAAAGGGGTTGGCAGTGCAGATAACGCTCCACGGGGGGTTCTGTTACGGTGGCTATAAGGAGGAACCGGGCATTGGTGGCAGTAATGACAATCCTATTCACGATTCTGCTGGAGAATTTAGGGCTAAAAAGTGATATGGAGGGCTCTTTTCCAATAGGAGAAATGCAGTTGCAAAAACAGTGTTTCGGTACCTGGTTGAGTCATGGGGAACGGTACCCCGCCAGAGCCGCGTATGTTCGCCTTTCCAAAGGGTCTGCCCGACTTCACCATCACGCCTATATAAGGAGGGGGATGTGACGGCGAGAGCACTTCACATCTCCTCCAGAGAAGTGCTCAGAGACTCTTTCGGATGCTTTGCCCCTGCGAAGTATCTTTCACGTCGAAACCTTTCTCCTTTATAGCGGCACGCAGTCTGTCGGACTCCTTGAAGTTTTTTGCTGTGCGCGCGGCATCGCGTTGATCCATCAGCTGCTGAACGTCAGCGGGAATAATTTCTGCCTGTGATTCGAAGCAACCGAACGTATTCTGGATCTGATCAATGAAATACTTCAGCGACGCTACAGATTGTTGAGACCAGGATTTCTGATTGCGTGACCATGCCATGCACTCAAAGATTGTCGCCAGTGCTTGCGGCGTATTGAGATCACTGTTCAGTGCGTCTGCGAAATTCTTTTGAAACACTTCGACCCCTTTTGTCTCTTCTGTCCCCTCTGTCGCCTTCCGTTCACACCCCCCAATCCACTCCACAATCTTCGTTCGCGCCTTTCGCGCATCATCCATCCCCTTCCACGCGAACTTCAAATTCGTGCGGTAGTGCACGGAGAGGAGGTAGTAGCGCAGGTCGAGCGGGGAATATCCCTTTTCGACGATGTCCTGGATCGTCAGGATATTGCCAAGGCTCTTGGACATCTTGGCGTCGCCGAGGTCGATCCTCCTCTTATGGAGCCAGAGTCGGACAAATTGTTTGCCTGTGGCAGCCTCACTCTGCGCGATCTCACACTCGTGGTGCGGAAAAATATTGTCTTCGCCGCCGGTATGCAGATCGATCTGATCACCGAGGAGTGACTGACTCATTGCGGAACATTCGATATGCCATCCGGGGAATCCCGACGACGCGTCTTCTCCCGAGGAATGACTGATCTCGCCTGTCGCGTATGACCAGCGCAGGACATGCCGACCATTGTCGCCGATGCATTTTTTCCAGAGCGCGAAGTCCGCGGGATGTTGTTTCTTCTCGTCGACTTCCACGCGCGCGCCGGCGTTGAGGTTCTGCAGCGTGTTACCAGAAAGGGCTCCGTACTGCGGAAAAGTCTCTACTGCAAAATAGACCCCACCATTCGTCTCATAGGCATTCCCCTTCTTGAGCAGCGTCTTGATGATGGCCAGCTGTTCTTTGATGAACGCGCTCGCACGCGGCCGCGCAAACGGCTCGAGCATGTTGAGTGCCTGCTCATCCTCTAAATATTGATCCGTGTACCGTCGCGCGATATCGAGCGGATGGACCTTTTCCTTCTCCGCCTGCGATTGAATCTTGTCGTCCCCGTGATCCGCATCATGCAAGAGGTGACCGACATCGGTGATGTTCTTCACATGCTTCACGGTGTACCCACTCACTTCGAGCCATCGACGCAGCAAATCGGCCATCAGAAAGCTCGAATAATTGCCAATATGCGGCCGACCGTAGACCGTGGGGCCGCAGGTGTACATTTTGATGACCTTCGGCTCGATCGAGTGAAGCTCTTCTTCCTTCTTGGAAAAGGTGTTGTACAGCGAAAGCGGCATCGTAGGAAAGAATACACGTAAAACTCCCGGCAGGGAGCATCCATGCAGAGCATGGCGGACATCCTTGCCGGGTTGTTCCGAGCTTCTAGTTGAGGCTCGGAGCAGGAAGCCGCAGCGCGGCTTCTGCCTTGGCGAGGTCGCCAAGGACTTTTCCTCGGATGAACGCATCGATGCGCTCAGCCGAGAGTCCACGTTTCCGCCAGATGTTCATCATGTGAACAAAGCGACGGAACGACGGCGTGGGCCGCTGAGAACGAAACTGTCCTCGCATGACCTTTCCTCCTGTGGTCAGACCCCAGTCCATTCGGCCATCCACTGACCAAAATTGCTGGGATACGCCCATTGTAGAGGTTTTCTGAAGTTATTACAATATAATATTTTCCTATTGCGTCAAATTTCGGTTCCTGGTCTCTGAGGAGTGACAGGTCTGTTGTCGCGAAGCTGCTGGAAAACGTCCGGCTGACGGTGTAATTTCCCTCCTTCCTTTTTGTAAATCACTTCATTGTACAGAAAGTAACCACCTTCCTTCAGCATGCGGGCCACTTCTTTGGTGATATTGTCATCGAGTTTTTCCAATTCCTTGTCGCCTACATCATAGAATTCCGGAGCTTCAGGATACATGCCCCTCGCGTCGACAGCACGTCGAGCTGCCGTGACGAGAAACGCCGAGCTGTTCACAATATCAAAGTATTCAGCGGGATAGCTTCCCAATGTCTCAGGCTTGGCAATATTGGCATGTACATGGGTAAAATTTTCTCCTGCACTTGGACGCCGATCAATGCCGATGACGTTCGCACCACAAGCGGCAGCAAAGCGGCAGAACCATGGCTCATACATCTGTGTGCTGGGGGTTTCATGGGTTGGTCGCCGTTCTAAGACATTCTTCGGAGAAGCGAGGGAGAAATCCGATCTGGCCCCACATCCGATATCCAAAATATTTTTTCCTGCGAGCTCGGTAAATCCATTGGAAACAAGATGAATCCGCAACCATTGCAAGCGCATCAATGAATCAATTGTGTCCTGTGCGGGAAATTGTCTATCGATGATTTCCTGGGATGCATTGACTATTTTTTGCTCTAAATCAACATTTCTAGGCATGTAATTATTTTAACAAATAAAAAGCATTATGTCAAATATGACAGGCCATAGACTCGTACTACACTGACTGCAATTTAGCGTTCTATGAACATTTCCAACATCCGTTCCCTCCTCGGCACCAACGCCTCTCTCCTCGATCACGTGTGCAACACGATCCCCGGGGAGAAATTACATCTTCCGAGCATGAAGACCGTCGAAGAAGTGTTTTCGGCTTCGGACAGATCAAAAGACGTACTCGGGAATTTGAAGTCCTTGTACGGTCATGGCCGGCTTCAGGACACCGGCTACCTCTCGATTCTCCCGATTGACCAGGGCATTGAGCACTCGGCGGGCGCCTCATTTGCAAAGAACCCTGATTATTTTGACCCCGAGAATCTCGTCCAGCTCGCGATCAAAGGCGGATGCAATGCGGTGGCATCGACCGTCGGTGCACTCGGCATCGTTTCGAAGAAGTATGCCGGCAAGATTCCGTTCATCGTGAAACTGAACCATAACGAGCTCATGACGTACCCCAACAAGTTCGATCAGGTGATGTTTGGCACCGTCGAGCAGGCGCACAACATGGGCGCACTCGGTGTAGGCGCGACGATTTATTTTGGATCGGCGGAATCTGGACGCCAGATCGTGGAGGTGGGCCAGGCCTTCGCAAAAGCGCATCAGCTAGGGCTCTTTACGGTTTTGTGGTGTTACCTGCGCAACTCCGCATTCAAGAAAGACGGGGTGGATTACCACCTCGCCGCGGACCTGACGGGGCAGGCCAATCACCTGGGCGTGACGCTGCAAGCCGACATTATCAAACAGAAATTGCCGGAGGTGAACGGCGGATTCACGGCGCTGAATACCGGCACCAGTTCGTATGGGAAATTGGACAAGCGCATGTACGAAAAACTTTCTTCTGACCACCCCATCGATCTGTGCCGCTACCAGGTCGCCAACTGCTACATGGGCAGGATCGGGCTGATCAACTCCGGCGGCGCATCGGGAGACAATGATTTGCAACAGGCCGTGATGACGGCGGTGATCAACAAGCGCGCTGGCGGGGCGGGGCTGATCTCGGGACGGAAGGCGTTCCAGAAACCGATGGATGAAGGGGTGCAAATCCTCAACGCGATTCAGGATGTTTACCTGTGTAAGGAGGTGACCGTTGCGTGATCAGACGCGTAGATGTTCCCGATTGACAATCATCTGCTGTCCGATACCGAAGAGCGTGGAGACGCCCCAGTAAAGCGCTACAGCGGAGGGGAACTGGAACGCGAACACGCCGATCATGAGCGGCAGGCCGTAGAGCATCATCTTCTGCTGCATGTCCTGCGGATTCATCGGCTCCTTTTCTTTTGGCTTACCGTCGCTCGAAACATCGATCACGGCTTCCTTCGCTTTTTTGCGCTTCTGGAGACTGAACGTGAGTTTCATTTGCAGGAACTGGAGCGCGACGAGGAGAAGCGGCATCACGATGTAGTCGGGTTTGAGGAGATCGAGCCACAGAAAATGCGTGCCGAAATGCCACGGGAGATTCTGGTACACGCCGTAGATGAGGTGACGCGAGAGACTGAGATCACTGCCGTCCCGGATCACGTAGAAGAGTCCAATCAGGACCGGGAACTGGATGACCATCGGCAGGCAACTCTGGAACGGATTGATCTTGTGCTCGGTCCACAGCTTCATCGTCTCTTCCTGAATTTTTTTGGCGTCCCCGTGATACCTGGCTTTGAGAGCCTCGAGTTTCGGCTGCAGCATCTGCATTTTCTTCTGCCCTTCCAATGCATGCTGGGTGGGGAAGAAGAGCAGGATTTTGACCGCGAGTGTGAGGAGGATGATCGCAATGCCGAGGTTATAGCCCGGCATGAAGGAGGCGATGAAAATCAGGAAATTCAAAAATGGAGCGGAGATGAATGTGCGGAACGCCTTGGTGAACACCCCCGGCTCGACGATGGAAAACCGCGCGATTGTGGGAGGCATCGTGAGCGCCCCGGTCCCCTCTTTGACCGCGACGATGCCGGGGATGCGCGCTTCATACGTTCCGACTTTTTCGAAGAGCGAATATTTCCACGGTGCCAGGCTGATCGTCACGGTCTCCCCCGGCGCGACCGTCGCAAGCGGCTCGCAGGCAATGACGGTCTCTGCCGAATGCAGTGGCGTCAATTTCTCGGCCGGCGTGCCCGGATTCTCGACAGTATAGAGATCAATTGATGGCTCGGGGCAGCGGTTTTTGAGGACGAACGGCGTTCCGGTAAAGGCCGCGGCCAGACCGGCGCATTGTTGCGCAGTGATTGTGCTGTCGAAAAAACTCCGCAGCGAACACCACTTCGACCGGACCCAGCCGCCGACACCGAAAGATTCGGTCGATGCCGGTCTATTCTCCATCTGAAGAATGGGATGATTGCCCGGCGTGAAACTGGAGCTGGAAGTGAGCGTCGGCCCCGACACCGTCTGCTGCTGATTTTTTTGCGGGAAAACCGAGCCGAAGAGCAGCTGCATGCCCAGATACAGTGCGATGAAGAGCAGGAGGAATTGGAGAACATTACCGCGCTTAGAAGCTTCTGGCATGGGATCGGGAGGAGAGAAAGTGCTCGATATCCTGCTGCAAGGCAGCGAAGGGAGCGTCTAGGCTAGAGGAACGCGGCGCAATCAACAACTGCAGAGCAGGCATGGAAGGGGCATGGAGTTGAAGAATCACTGTTCTCAATGCTTCCCTACATCTTCGACGCATTCTGTTGCGCCGTACGGCGGACTTGTCGAGCTTTGTAGAGGCCAGAGTACCGACATAGATCGCCGTAGAGCCGTGTTTGGCGGCGGGATGACGTGGATGGCCCGCCGTCCACCGGATAATCATGTGGCGGCCTTTCCACGCGTTTCCATCGCGAAGGATACGGTCACAAATCTTTCGGCCCCGCAGACGCAGAAGACGCATATGTGTAGAATACGAACATGACGAAGCTCACGAAAGACCAGGTGAAGCATATCGCAAAATTGGCACGTTTGGAGCTCACGGAGAGCGAGCTCGAAAAGTTCCCCAAAGAACTGACCTCGATTCTGCAGTATGTCGACATGCTCACGGAAGTCGATACGGCGAATGTACCGCCCACAGCGCAGGTAACAGGCCAAAATAACGTTTTCCGAGAGGATGAAATTCGTCCGAATGGAACGTCTCCAGATGCTCTGCTCTCCTGCAGTCCCCTCCCCCTCACAGATCATCAAATCGTCTCCCCGTCCGCCCACGGCTAATGTTGTCGTCACTGACCATCACCCAGGCCCATGACAAGCTGACCAAACGCGATGTCAGCTCCGTTGAACTGACCAAGGCGTGCATTGATCGGATTGAGGCGGTGGATGGCTCGCTCAATGCCATCGTCTACCGGAATTTCGAAAAAGCCCTACAGGAAGCCAAAGAAATAGATGCGATGGGAAAGTTTGATCACGCACTGACCGGAATCCCCTACCTTACCAAAGACGTCTACTGCGAAGCCGGTGTCCCGACCACGGCCTGCAGCAATATCCTGCGGGAAAAGACGTACACTCCGCCTTTTCACTCCACGACGACCAGGAGACTCAAGGCGGTTGGGGCGATCAGCATTGGGAAGACGAACACGGATGAGTTCACCATGGGGGCCTCCACGGAGACCTCCTGCTACGGCGTGACGCGCAATCCCTGGGATGTAACGAGGGTCGCCGGAGGCTCCTCCGGAGGCTCCGCGGCGGGCGTTGCGGCCAGCGAGGGTCTCTTCGCATTGGGCACGGATACGGGAGGCTCCATACGGCAGCCGGCGGGTTTTTGCGGCGTGACAGGGCTGCGGACAACCTATGGCCGAACCAGCCGCTACGGGGTGATGAGTATGGCAAGCTCACTGGATACGATTGGACCGCTCTGTAAAACCGTGGAGGACACGGCGATCGTTCTCCAGGCGATTGCCGGAAAAGATCCTCTGGATGGCACAACCGGAGATGTGCCCGTGCCGGACTACCGAAAGGATCTTCAAAAAGGCGTGAAGGGCCTGCGCATCGGGATACCCAAAGAGTACTTCATCGATGGCTTGGACCCCTCCGTGGAGGCCTCCGTGGAGGCCTCCGCGAAGGAGTTCCAGAAGCTCGGTGCGACACTCGTTGGTATATCACTGCCGCACACGAAATACGCGCTCGCCACGTACTACATCCTCTGCCCCTGCGAAGTGAGCTCGAACATGGCCCGGTATGACGGTGTTCGCTACGGGCATACGGTAGAAGACCCTAAAAGTCTTCTGGACTACTACGAACGCGTGCGCAGCGCCGGCTTTGGCTCCGAGGTAAAGCGCCGCATCATGATCGGCACCTATGCGCTCTCCGCCGGATACTATGACGCCTATTACCGGCAGGCACAGAAGGTGCGGACGCTCATCGGACAGGACTTCACGGAGGCCTTCAAGATGGTTGATATTCTCCTGACGCCCGTCTCCCCTACTCCGGCATTCACGGTCGGAGCGCATGCCGATGATCCCGTGGCGATGTACCTGGAAGACGCTTTCATGGACGGCGCCGTGATGGCAGGTATACCCGCCATCTCCATCCCCTGCGGATTCTCGAAGAACAATTTGCCAATCGGACTGCAGTTGATGGCTGCGCAGTGGCAAGAGGCTCTCCTGCTCCGTGCGGCATATGCATACGAACAAGCGACGGAGTGGCATACGAGAACTCCGGCTCTCTGATCACTTTCCTCTCACCCATGCAAAGAATCCCCTTCTGGAGGGCTTCGCGACGGACTGCACGGAGGCTTTCCTGGAGATCGCCTGCTTCACCTCCATGACCTTCTTCTTGGAGGCCCTGCGGAGAATCGTGGAGGCCTCCATGGAGCCCGCCCGTACCGAACCACGTTCGGGCGGGGGGGTCTCCACGACGATCGGAGAAGGGGATTCACCCGTGGGGAGTGCGAGGCGCTGTTGGAGTGACCCCATGAGAATGTTGCCTTCACGCAATCGCTCATTGAGAGAATTGATCACATCCCACTGCTTCTCGATCTGGCGGTTCTTGATTTCGAGCTCCTTGCGGAGAATCTGAAAAACATCTTGCTTCATCTGACCGGATGATGATGCATCTTGTTTTTCCTCTGTATTTGGGGCTGATTGCAAATGCCGCCGTAAGACATCCTCGCGGACCATCCAGGTGAAATTCTCCCCCTTCTTCTTGAACGCCTCCACGACCTTCCGTGAAGGCTCGATTCCGGAGCGGTCCGGGTGAGCAGGGGAGTCCGCTATCGTCTTGATGAGACGGCGGATGGTGCTGTGCGAGCGAGCGACCTTCTCGGCAGCTTCGGCGATGGTCAAAAGGGTATCCATGGTTTGCCGTGAACCCGGTCGGAGCGAGTGGTGCACGGCCTCCATGGTAGCCTCCATGGAGGCCTCCGTGAAGGAGAAGCTCTACTTTCGCTCTTGCTTCTCCTGAAAATATCGCCAGATGGTCTTTTCCGGACGCATCAGATAATGAAGAAGACTACGGGCATGCACAACTTTCGGTGGAATTGACACCATCCCATAACCATTCTCATAGAGACTGATCTCCAATGCTCCATG
>CAYJTW010000002.1:0-14362 GCA_964373225.1 uncultured Candidatus Peribacteria bacterium | reverse complement strand
GGAGCGAGAGAGAATGACATGTAAAGAAAACTTGCGGTTTGCGATTATACACGAATGGCGGGTCCGACCCCACTTCACCCCGCACCTTCTCGGAAGGTGCTGGGCTACGAGGGATCTCGGAGGGGGTTTCTGACTTCGGGCAGCGTTGATAGAAGTGTAAATATTCTGGCGGCATCGAAAGGATGCTATTCGAACTGATGAAGGTAGATTTGGGAGTGGTGATACAGAGGATGGGAGCGCCGGTGGTTGCCTAGTTCTCCTGCCAAACGCAGTTGACTTGATAGGCATTAATGTAATAATAGGATGATGAGCGATAAGCCCTCAAATGGAGATAAAGAACTGAGTTACCATCTGCATGTTCTTCTCAGGAGCGAAGAAGCCGATCCTGATACTCGTTTTCTAGCAGCAGAAACAATCATGAGCAACACTGTGGGTTCGATAGGAAAATTGGACGGATTGTTCAGTGACTTTCTGAGAGCGTATGAGCAAGCCACAGATGATAAGCTGAAAGCCGAGCTTGCACAGATCGCGGCATATCAGTGGCCAACTCGTGCAGAAGTACAATTACTCTTTTGCTCTGCACTCGAATTGAAAGATGTATCTCCTGCAGTTGTAAAAGCATTTATTTTTTCCCTTGGGTGGCGCATTGAGAAGGACGCGAAATTGATCTCTGACCCGGGTTTAAGACAATTTCTGCAGAAATCACACGTATTCCTTACGGGGAAGGAAACTGAAGAAGAGAACGATGTTGAAATACACACCGTAGTGCTCATGGGAATATTCATATGTGCTTTTGATGCTCAGATGCATGGTCAAGATGCAATCGGCGATAGCTCATTAGTTATCATTGATAGACTGGTGAAACAGAGTAATACTCGCGAGGGAAAAAACCTGAGAAAGAATCTGCGAGAATATCTGGGAGTAGAGGACTACAAACAATGGGTGCAAAAATTGAGAGGCATGTTGAAGAACGCTCAGCAATTCACCGATTCGCGTTTGGCTCTAAACACACATGGAGTGCTTTCGATAATGAAAAAGCGTGATCGAGGCGAAACGGCACGCGCATCCGCAGCGATCAATCGACAGTTGTTCGAGGGAATGTTTGGGGCGGACACAAGGCCACTACTTACTACGCAAGAAGCACATAGTTTTGCAGAGCAAATCAAAGAGCACGGCCGCCGCCCTGCGGAATTGCTTGCTGACTTTTTTGAGGACGGTGCATCGGTAGTCCTTCTAGAAAGCATCACCGATGAGGCGATCATTCGATTGCCGAATCTTATGGCAGATATGACTGATCGGACGGAGGTTTCTCATTTGGCACTTCACATCCCCCCGTCACTTCAGGATGTATTTGAGAGATTTCTCGATGGTGAAGATTCGATGGAAGTCGTCAAGATGCTTGGTGGTGCGGGCTCTGGTTGGCTGGAAGAGAGCTATAAGAACAATCAGGATAAACGGACCACGCTGAGAGAGGCTCTACAACAGGTGAAACAGCTTCCGGGTTTACAATTCACTCTTGTGGGAACTGAACTATCGGGCGAGTTGGGACTCAATGAACAAGTGAGGCACGTGACGAGGCTTCTGAGGGAAGAACCACAGGCCAAAGTATTCATGCTCTCCCATCCGTCATTTGATTTTGCATTCGAATCCAGTCGAAAACATATTAAGAGTATCGATGGTATGGGTTTCTCTTACGCGCCAAAATTGGTAGAAGCACTCGGCCAGCAGAAAGTTGCTTCAGTCATGGCACTTGATGAGAATGATTCATTGGAATTCAAGGAGTCATTTACAGGGAAAAGTGAGATCGGTGAATTCTGCAGCAACCATAACATCACTCATTCCTTCGGCATTCGCCCAGAACAAACAGTGCTGAAAGATAAGAAATTCAGGGAACGATCCGATCTGACCTACGGAGAAGCGTGGGATGGCCTTCTTGTCTTTCTGAGATGCGATCAGGACGAACGACCTAAACAAGAGAAACCCACACCACCCGCATCGAGAGTGCCGGTATTGTCGCACTCGTGACAGCGCTTTCTATTTAGAACAAGTAAACAGCATGCAGAGCATTATAAAGTTTCGGATAGCACTTTCCTCAGTGCCACTTTGCCGTCCGTGCCTATATCAGTACTGCTGGCGGACCCGACCCCGCTTCGTTCGCTGCTGCGAACTACGCCGAGGTCTCGGAGGGAGTTTTTGAATTCGCGTGATGTTGATGTCGTTTATTTATTCTGGCGGACCCGACGGGGCTCGAACCCGCAACCTCTTCCGTGACAGGGAAGCGCTCTAACCATTGAGCTACGGATCCGCGATGTGTGAACGACGAGATGCGAAAAAGAACTGTCACCTTTGCCTCCTCCGTAAACGTGCGAGGAGCCGGGAAACCGTACCACCGCACTTCGGGGATGACAATGAGGAATCGTTATCCAACGGCCGCCACCGCATTCGCCGCCAGAACACAGATACCGGCGATCACGAGCCACAGATACATGCCCGCACGCACCTGGGGATCGCGAAGGAGTGTTGCAAGAGAATGCCGTGTGGGTGTGGTGAAGATAGTCATGGCTCTGTGAATGTTCTGTAGATATTATACAATGATTATGTTTATTTAGCAAACACCTATTCCAGATACAGGTTGGGGTTCTTTTTGACCCCGTTCACGCGGACTTCGAAGTGGACGTGGATGCCCGTGGGGCCGTGGACGAGTCCGGTGTTGCCCATTTCGGCGATCAATTGCCCGCGCTGGACGGCATCGCCTTCGCTCACGTGCAGAAGTCTGTTATGACTGTAGAGCGTGACGAGTCCGTTGCCGTGATCGATCTCAATCACGTTTCCGTATCCGCCGTTCCAGCCGGTCTCGGCGCGGATCACCGTGCCGTTTTCGGCGGCATATATCGGGCCGCCGCCGCGCGTTTGGAGATCGACTGCGTAATGGCCCGCCCGATATTTTTGAGTATAGAAGCAATCCTTGCACGGCATCTGCAGCAGCGTCTGTGAGAGGATCACGCCGGCGGCGGGCCCCTGGCTGGGACGGTTGTCGCCTGCGGGGAGATTGAGCTGGAGGCGGATATCTTTGCTGGGCATCGCGTCGGCGAAGCGTAGCGCCTGATCGGCGGCGGCGATGGCGGACGCGCCGGTGACGGGTTTGCCTCCGGGAATGATCAGCTGCTCACCGGCAACGATGAAACCGCCCTTGATGCGGTTTTGACGCGTGATGTCATCGATGGAAACATCGTACAGTTGTGCAATACGACCGAGTGTTTGCCCGCGCCGGACGGTATGGAGAACGCCATCGACCGGGAGGATGAGGAGTTCCTGGCCCGCCTTGATTCCGGCATTGGCCGGGAGTCCGTTGGCCCACTGGATGGTCTGCGCCTTGATGCCGTACCGTGCGGCGATCTTCTCGATCGATTCGCCTTCCTTGACCGCATGCATGAGCCCCTCACTGAACGCGAGCCGCGAGCCTTGTTCCCCGAGCGACGAGGTCTTCATCAGGAATCCTTCTTCGACGAACAGGAACTGCTGCGCGGGGAGCTCGAGATCATCCACCGCGCCCGCGGAGGTGGGAACGTACGGCGGGAGCAGCGTGCTCAGTGCGAGAAGCACGAGAAGCAGCAGACGCACACGGAGAGACAGCCAGTAAATGAGAGGCGTGCGCACGGGGGTTCAGGCGAAGAGCGTGCGGAGAACGCGGAGGACCGCACGCATGTCGGTATACCGCTCGCGGGATCCGAGGAGGACGACGATGTATTCCCTGCCGTTTTCGGTGACGAGGGAGAACAGGCATTGCTTCGCCGCAACGGTCGTACCGGTTTTCCCTGCAATGACCGAACTTCCTTTCCGGAGCATGGCGTTTGTATTTTCCAGGAGGAACTTCTCCCCCTCGCGGCTGCGGATGACCGCGCTTGCGGTGGACATCCGCGCCCGGATTGCGGAATTCCGCAGAGCGTACGACGCGAGCCAGGCCATATCCCGCGGAGTGGACCACTGCGACGCATCGTCGAGACCGCTGGGGTTGGCGAATGCGGTATTACGGAGCCCGAGCATTTTCGCACGTTCGTTCATGGCGGCGACGAAGGCGGAGCGTGAACCGCTGTGATACCGCGCGAGTGTTTCGGCGGCATCATTGGCGGAAGGAATGAGCAGGGCGGAGAGAAGGTCGCCCACGGTGAAGTGCGATCCTGCCGGAAGCTGCATCGTGCTGCCATCGGTCTTGCCGATGCCATTGGGAATCGCCACGACTTCGTCCATGCTGTGATTCTCGGCGATGAGAATGGCGGTCATCATCTTCGTCAGGCTCCCCACCGACCGGCGGGTATCACCGCGGCGGGCAAACAGTTCCTGGCCGCTCTGAAGATCCAGAATCACGACACCCGAGGCGGAGACCGCACCGGCAAGACGCTTGCCCGGGAAATCCTGCGTGACAGGGAGGGGAGGGGACGCCAGCGGTAAGGCGGCGATAGTGGAAGTCGGCTGCGGCGGCAGGGATGGCAGGGGAAGGAGCCCCATCAGGAAAACAGACAGGACCAGTGGAAAGCTTTGCATTGGAAGGAGTCTAGCAGGATCGTGAGTATTCAAAACACAAAAACCACGGAATTGTCCAGCATCTACCGGTAGACCACCCGCCCCGTCAGCCGCAAATCGATGTACTGTTGTGCGTCGGTCAATTTCACCGCCTTCAGGAATGTCCGGAACCGCTGGAGCTGCGCTTCGAGGGGAGAACGGACATCGAACCAGTAACTGACGGCGGGCGTATCAAGATGGAACTCACGCGCGCGCAGGTAGACGGTGCGGAGCCTGATCTGCTGTCCGAACTCAAGCGTCAGCGCGTTCTCGGTGCGCCGCATGCGGTCGTAGAATTCCGGCGGGAGGATGATGGTCCCCAGAGCAGGGCGCACGCTCCAGTCGACGATGCGGATGGTGGGGAGTGGCGTGGCATCGGGCGGACGCACAGCTGCCACGAGAAGCCCGTTCTCCGTGAGATACTGTGCCTGCGACGCATTCGTGACTGCGCCGGATCCTCCTGCGAGCGACGTGCCACTGCCTGCCGCGGCAACGGCATCGGTGGACGGCGCAATGCGCACGCGCGCAACGAGCGGCGCGAGCGTGATGGTGACCGATATCCGGGAGAAGTACTGCTTGCTGACGGACACATTCACCGCATCGGGCACCACCGCGCGCACGCGGGAAGTGACATCACGCGTGGAGAGAAACAGGAGATGACGTCCATAGAGGGGGGAAAGTGTTTCGAGGACCGTGCGAAGATCGACGCGCCCTTCGGTGCGGACCACGCGGATGTCGCGCACCTGCATGATGGGGGAGAAGAGGAAAATGCAGACGAAGAGAATGATGATGCCGATAACCGCGAATTTCACGAAACGCCGCGATGCCGCGAGGCGCTCCAGCAGCAGCGCGCGCAGACGACGGATCCACCGGCGCGACCGTTCCCGCCTGTGCTCGCGCACGCGCTTGTGCCGGCGCTCCACGAACAGACGCGTCCCCGCGGTGACCGGGCGGTTGAACTGTCGGGGAAGGGGACGGGTAGGTCTTTTTAACACGGGATGCATTCTAACGCGTTCCCCTATAATCACCCTATGCGATTGGCATTGATCGCCGACTGGTTGACGACATCCGGGGGCGCTGAACGCGCACTGGCCGAGCTGCATGCACTGTGGCCCGAGAGCCCGATCTTCACGACGTGCGGGGGGGCGTTGCATGCAACGCCCCTACAAGACGCGGATATTCGAACATCACGATTGCAATTCCTCTACCGGCTTATCGGGCGACATCAAATCCTGCTGCCCCTGATGCCGCGCGCGGTGGAAGAGATCGACCTGCGCGGCTACGACGTCATCGTGAGTTCGTCGCATGCCGTGGGAAAAGGAATCATCCCGCCAAGTTCTGCCGTCCATGTGTGCTACTGCCATACGCCGATGCGCTACGCGTGGGAGATGGAGAGTCAGTACTTGGAGGATTTTCGCGTTCCGAGAATTCTGTGCCGACTGGTAAAGCGCGAGCTGATGAAACTGCGACGATGGGATCTCTCGACTGCAAAACGCGTCGATCTCTTCATCGCGAATTCAAGGGAAACCGCTGGGCGCATTGAGCGCATCTACGGCCGAACGTCGACGGTGATCCCTCCGCCGGTGCAGGACCGGTTTTTTTCGACGCCTCTCGTTCCCATTGCGCAGCGAAAGGAATTTTTGGCGGTGGGAAGACTGGTGCCGTACAAGCGCTTCGATTTGCTGATTGAGTGCGCGAATGCGCAGCGGCTTCCACTGGTGATCATCGGGAAAGGCCAGGAGGAACGGCGGCTGAAGGCGATGGCGGGGCCGAGAGTCACCTTCCGGGGACGGGTGTCTGATGAAGAACTGCCCGCGCTCTATGCAAACGCAAAAGCCGTCCTCTTCCCGACGCATGAAGACGCCGGACTCGTGCCCGTCGAAGCACAAGCCTGCGGAACGCCGGTGATTGCATACGGAAAGGGGGGCATTCTCGATACAGTCGTTGACGGCAAGACGGGCATTTTTTTTGGAGAGCAAACCGTAGAGTCGCTGACGGAGGCGCTGCACAGATTTTCCGCGGCGTCTTTTGATCCGGCGGGCATCCGCGGGCATGCGGGGCAATTTTCATCTCTGAAGTTTCGCGAAAAGATTTCCGCTGCCGTGGAATGCGCGGTGGTACGATATGGCCGTGCAAAGACCGTCTGACTCCCACAAAGGCGATAACGGCACAGTGGCGATCATTGGAGGCTCAGTATTCCAACATGGAGCCCCTCTGTTTTCCGCTCTTGCCGCCGAAGCGAGTGGAGTGGATTTGATCTTCGTCTCACTGCCGAAGATTCATCAAGATGTCGCACGGATGCAGTCGTTGAATTTCCAGGTGCACCCCTTCCGCGGGGATGAACTTGCGGCGCAAGATGTTGCGCCGCTGCTCGAAATGCTCGCGACCGTGGACTGCGCGGTGATCGGGCCGGGGCTGCGTAGGGGCAGTTCGCGAACTGCCCCTACTCCGGATGCGCTCGTATTGATCAGGGAATTGATCGAGTCGGCTCCGTGCCCCCTCGTGCTCGACGCCTCCGCGCTGCAGTCGTGGACGCTCGATGCGGCCAAAGGAAAAATCACAGTCGTGACGCCACATCTGGGAGAACTGGAACGCATGGGTATCCCCCTGAAGAACATCGGCGCGGCAGCGAAGAAATCCGGCATCATCATCCATGTGAAAGCGAAGGTCGATCAAACTGCGGGAGCGGACGGCAAGATCCAAAAGATCTCCGGCGGCAACGCCGGCCTCACGGTGGGCGGTACGGGCGACGCGCTCGCGGGGTTGATCTGTGGACTCATGGCACAGGGGATGAAGCCTGCGGATGCCTGTGCGACAGCCAGTACCGTGATCAAGCGCGCGGGGACAATGCTCTTCCCTGAATTCGGCGACGCGTACGGGACGAAGAGAGTAATTGAAACCATTCCGCATGTGCTTCGCTCTCTTTTGCAATGATTCTGAATCCTTTCGCCAGTCTCGAACTGTTCGGGAATCCCTTGCAGGTCGCCCTCTTCACGAAAGACGACAGCACGCTCTCTGATGAAGAAGCCGCACGGAAGATCGGCGCGACCAAGTCAGCAGGTTTGATTCAGGCCCACGGCAACCGGGTGATTGTCGTCCGGGATACGACGAACCGGACGGAGGAAGCCGACGGCATGATCACCGATGTGCCGGATCTCGCACTCTGCATTCGCTGGGCCGACTGTCAGAACTTTGTTGTGTACGCACCGGAGAAGAACATCCTCGGCGCGATGCATATCGGATGGCGGTGTTTGCGTGATGGGACGATTCCGTCACTGTTCAAAACACTGAAGAAGGAATTTGGAATCGCCGCCAAAGATTGTCTTGTCGCTGGAGGCCCCTCGCTCTGCATGCACTGCAGCGAGTTTGGTAATCCCATGAAGGAAATTCCAAACGTTCCGCCGTCATTCGTCAGCGGGAAACTGGTGGACTTGCGCGTCTGGGCAATGCGTCAGTTCACCGATGCCGGTGTCGATGCAGACAATATGGAGATTCACCGTGACTGCACGCGATGTGATTCCAAAAAATACTGGACCTACCGTGGCGGTGACCGTGACATGGTCAAAACAGGTCACAGTAACATGCTCGTGTGCGCGCTGAAAAGGATTTGACCGAGAAAGTGAAAAAGTTGATTACCGTGACCCATCTGCGCTGTCTGGAAATGGACAAATGCATCCGTCAGGAATAATTTCCGCGCAGCTCGATGGCACGTTCTGCGGCATTGACGTTTCTTCTCTGATTGTCACTTTGGGAGACTTAATCATTCCGGGCTGTGGTTCGGGATTGCGGTCACCCACCTGGTTCGCCAGGGACAAGCGTTTCTGCCCGACGGCCTATTGGGCGTTCCTCGATACGCTCCGCACCTCTGCGGAGGATGCGGGACTACTCGGAATGACAGTTGCAAATGTGTACACTGTCTTTCTCATGAACACTCTTTCTGTTCGCATCACCGAAACAAATTCTCTCCTCGCTCCGTATGCCGTTCCTGTTGAAGGAACTCTCGGCCGGAGCATTCCGGAACCCGGGGATGCCACGCGGTTTCCGTTCCAGCGCGACCGCGACCGCATCATCCACACGCAAGCATTCAGGAGGCTCCAGGGAAAGACGCAGGTGTTCGTGGCGGGAGAGGGGGACCACTACCGCACGCGGCTGACGCATACGATGGAGGTCGCGCAGTTGAGTCGTGATATCGCACGAACACTGAGTCTGAACGAAGATCTGGCCGAATGCATCGCGCTCGCCCATGATCTGGGACATCCGCCATTCGCGCACATGGGCGAAGAGGCGCTGGACGCATGGATGAAGAAACACCCCTCGACTTCGCTCGGGGCAGGTTCCTCGTCTTTTGAGCACAACACGCAGTCGCTGCGGGTCGTCACGCTCCTGGAAGAACATTCGTCTCTGTACCCGGGGCTGAATCTCAACGGTGAAATCATCGAAGGACTGAAGAAGCATCCGTCACAGCGATCATCGGACGATGACGGACCGGGTCTTGAGGCACAGATCGTGAATCTGGCCGACGAGATCGCGTACAGCGCGCACGATTGCGACGACGGACTGCGCGCGGGACTCTTCACCATCGGCGACCTCTCGGTGATCCCCCTGATCGGCAGGGGGCTGGTCCTGGCCAATGAGCGGGGGACGTCATTGCGGGGCGCACTGATCCATCTGCTCGTGACCGATCTCTACGCGACGACCGTCTCGGTGCTGTCGCGCGAGAACATCCGTACGCTTGATGATGTGTATGGCGCATCCGGATCGCTCGTGTATTTTTCTCCGGAGGTCACGGGCGAATTGAAGATGCTCAGTGATTTCCTGCATAGCAACATGTACTCGAACCCCCGCGTGCGTGATGCAAACCGGCAGGGGCAGGAGATCATCCTGGCGCTCTGCGAGAAGTTCTTTGCCGCACCGACGGAAAAGATCCTTGCTCTTGCAAAAAGAACCGGCGGCGCTCTCCCCGAAGCGGTGAAGGATTATATCGCGGGCATGACGGATGTGTATGCACGGGCTATGCTGTGATCGATGCCGCTTCCCCATTACCTCAAGCACGAGAAGTTGCGCCCGAAGCTGTGGGCGATCCTGCACCACGGCAGGGGCATGAGCGGCCACGCGTTCAACTTGTTCCTGATCCTTCTGATCATGATCTCGCTCGCGATCCTCCCGCTCGAATTCATTCCGCAGCTGAAGCCGTACCACGGGGCGCTCGCGACGATCGAGGTCTTTACCGCCGTGCTCTTCACCATGGAATATGCGCTGCGGATCTACGCCGCCCCCGAGCGCTGGCGCTACGTCTTCTCCTTCTACGGCATCGTTGATTTCTTCTCAATCGCGCCGTTTTACTTCAGCCTCGGTATGCTTGAGACGCAGTACGTCCGCGTGCTGCGGATCCTGAGAGTTATCCGCATTCTCAAGCTCGGAGAGATGGAAGCCGCGGCCGCGGAGGACGAGGAAGAGAAGATACATCGGGGCATTGGAATCGCAGACGGAGAGACTGTGGAATACATCGTCACGCGCCATCCGATCTATCTCATCATCGGCTGCCTCCCGCCTCTCATCGCGAGCGTCGCCGGCGCAGCAATGCTCCTGCTCTTCGACGCACATCCCATCACCGTCACCATCGCCGCGTGCCTGTTCCTGTTCGCATTGATTTTCCTCTGGAAGGCGTGGCTCGACTTCAGCTACGACGTGATCTTCGTGACGAATCGCCGGTTGATCCTGCAAACGCAGTACATCCTCGGGCGGAGCATCAACCAGGTGAACTATTCGGCGATCACCAACGTGAAGCCGTACTTCGCCAGCTACATCGGCTACTTCCTGCGATACGGCAATATTCTCATCGAAACGACGGCGGCCGAACCGGGCCATCTGGAGCTGCGCACCGTGCGTCACCACGAACGGGCAGCACACAAAATCATGGGACACTGCCTCCAATCCGGGCACGGCCCGGTCAAGTAGACGCATTCATCCCTGATACTTCGGGAGATACTTGAGCGGATCAACGGGCTTGCCCTTGATGTAGACACCAAAGTGCCCGTGAGGACCCGTGGAGGAACCTCCGCCGGGCAACCCGGGCATGCCACCACTCTTCCCGATGCGGTCTCCCGCACGGACGCGCTGTCCTGGGCGCACGGAGAAGGCGCTGACGTGTCCGTAGACCGTCGCATAGCCGCCGTGATCGATCGTGATGTAGTTGTATCCGAGTCCGTGGTCGACAACGTCTTTGACGACACCATCCTGCGCGGCAAGCAGGTCGGTACCCTGCGGCACGGGAATATCGATGGCGTAGTGTTCCACTTTGAAGCGTTCTTTGTACCCCTTGTCGAGGAAGTACGCGGAGATGCCGATCTTGGGTTCCACCGGCCAGAACACCGCAACCGCTCCCTGGGGTGCGCCGGTGGCGGCCGCCATCGCATCTTCTTCGGCCTTCCACTGCTGGCGATAGGCGGCGAGGAGAAACTGCTCAGCTTTCTTTTCATCCTTCACGAGCGAGGTCAGCATCTGTACGCTCTGGCGGAACATCTGCTCGAGTGCTGGATCAATGACGTCACCGAGCGCATTGCGTTCCTTCTGCAGACCCGCGAGCTGATCGCGGATGATGTCCTGCTTTACCCGGAGCAATTCCTGCTGCGCCCGCGCCCACTTGATGCGCATTTCCGCCTGACTCAGATGACTGCCTTCGTCAGAATCCATGGCCGGACTTTCCGTGAGACTCCCCAAGAGAGGTGATGGAGTATTGACGGGAGCAGCGGGGGATTCCATCGCGGGGGCTTCGATCATCGTGGCGCTCTGCGTCGTGCCAGACGTAAAATACAGCGCCCACCCGCTGACTGCGGCAACAGCAAGCAAGGTAAGGCCCGGACGCGGGATGTGGAGTTCAATGTGCATGTTTCCCTCTATAATAGCACAGATTCGCCTCTATGAGAAGAACGGTCCTTTTGGCATCGGCTCTGTGTCTCCTGCTGACGCTTATCGCGTTTGGGCGCTCCCTGACACAAGATTTTGCCCCCCTCGATGACGATCTTCTGATTACCCGCAATCTCGCCGTGCGGGGGATGACCGTGGAACATCTGAAGACCGTTTTCACGACGTACGATCCTGAGCTCTACATTCCACTGACCTTTGTCAGCTATCAGATCAATTATCTTATTGGGGGATTGCATCCGTGGATGTATCATCTGACGAATATTTTGTTGCACGCGGGCAATGCCCTTCTCGTCATGTGGATAGTATTTTTATTGACAGCAAGAACGGGCGCGACCGTGTTGCGCCCGTACATCATTGTCGTTGTAGGGCTGATCTTTGCGGTCCATCCATTGAATACAGAAGCCGTGGTGTGGCTGGCGGGGAGGAAGGACTTGCTGTCGACAATGTTTTTTCTGGCGGCGTGGATTGCGTATATGAAATACCGGAAACGGGTATGGGATAAAGAACGGGCGTCTCCGCGAGACGCCCCTACGTACACGTTGGGCGTTGTACTCTTTGCGATGGCCCTCCTCGCGAAGGTGATGGCCGTGACGTTGCCCGCGATCCTCATCCTCACGGATCTGTGGATAGAGAAACGAAAATGGTCGCTCTCGATGCTCATCGACAAGATTCCCTACTTCGTGCTTTCAGGAATTTTTCTGGTGGTTGCCACGGCAGGAAAAGAACGGATTTTGGCGCAGCATTCAATCATGGAAACATCACTGATGGCGGCCAAAAGCACGGTGTTCTATCTGCAGAAATTCGTTCTCCCGATTCACCTGGGAGTGTTCTATCCGTATCGCGGGGAGATCAGTCTGCTGCTGCCGGCGTTTTTTGTTCCGGTGATGATTCTCCTGTTGATTGGTATTTTGGTCATCACCGTGGCCAAGTATGGTTCGACTCCGCTCACCACTGGTGGCCGCTCTGAAGACTCACGCGTGATGTTCTTCGGCATATTGTTCTTCCTCGTTACTCTTGCACCGACCTTCACCAATTTTCATAAAGGCGGAGAAATGTATTTCGCGTCCGACCGGTATCCGTATCTGCCGCAGATCGGATTGTTGTTTTTGGTGGTGATGATGATTTCCTTTATTTGGGAGAGGGGCGCCCCATCGGGGCGCCCTTACACGCGTACATGGGTACGGTATGGAAGTGTCGGAATCATCGCGATATTGACCATATTGTCATTGTTGCAAACGCGCATATGGGATTCCGCCCGCACTCTCTTCTCCAACACGCTCACCCTGTATCCGCAGTCCGTTGCCGCGCGGTCGGCGCTCGCGACGATGGATAAAAACGAGGGGCGGTATGAACAGGCGATCAAGCTGCTGCGCGACGGCCTGGGCTACGGCGACAATGCACAACTGCGGATGAGCCTCGGCACGGTGTACGCGAAGATCGGGCGGGTGGAGGATGCCGCGGATCAGTTCAACCGGGCGCTGACGTTGGAACCGGACAACCCCGAGCCGCTCGTCGCGCTCGGCGTGCTCGATGAGTACAACAAGAAAACTGCTGATGCGAAAGAGAAGTACCGCAGGGCTGTGGAGATGGATTCCTCATACGTCTCGGCACGCAACAAGCTGGGGAGTCTGCTCCTGGAAGAGGGGAATATCGCCGACGCCGACGTGCAATTTCGCGCGGCACTCCAATGGAATCCGAACGCGGACGGCGTTCTCTACAATCTGTCGCTGATTCTGGACAGGCAAAAGAAACCTGACGAAGCCCTCGCGGCTTTGGAGCGGGCCTACGCGCTGAATCCTGATTCGCCGGCGATTATCCTCGCGCTCGCAGAGCATCTGATGCGAACAGATCCCGCCCGCGCAGAGACTCTCCTGCGCGACGTTGTGAAGATGGATCCGAAGAATGCAGATGCAGAGCGACTTCTGAAACAGTTGCAAACCCGGCAATAGTGATTCCTGCTACGTTGCAGCGGCGGGTTTTTGTAGTAGAGTCCACAGTTAATCTTCCCCCTTTTCCTCCATGGCCAGTACCAAACCCCTCGGTACCCTCATCAATGACGCGATAAAATTCACCCAAAACCACATCGTTGTTCTCGTCGTCGGCGCAATCGTCTTCGGCTTTCTGACCCGCGGCACCGGCTGGTGGATGACCGGACCCTCCGGTATGGGGTCGGGTTTTGGGACGTGGCAGAATCAGATAGAGGATGTCGGCAAGAAAATGCAGGCGCTCCAGGAGAAGGCGGTGCAGGGCGGTCTGGATGCGGAGTCCCAGAAGCAGATGGAGGCGCTCAGCAAGCAAATGGCTGAGCAGTCGCTGCAGGGAGCCGCCATGATGGGCGGCATCGTGCGCTCGATGCTCCCGGCCATCGGCATCACGCTGCTCCTCTCAATCGTGATCATGGCGATCGCCAAATCGTACTTCCTCGTCGTCGCCGTCAAAGGCATGTCGGACCCCGCAACGGCGCTGCAGGCGACGGTGATGTGGCTTTTGCCGCTCGTCGGCCTGTGGATCTGGCTCGCGCTGCGCACGTTCATCTGGATCCCGTTCATCGGCCTCATCATCGCAATAATCCTGGGCCCGCGCTTTATCCTTGCGCCGCTCTACCTTCTTGAGCACAACAAAGGCGCAATGGAGAGTGCACGCATGAGCTACGCGAAGACGAAAGGCTACTGGGGCAAAATCTTCGGCAACGTGCTGCTCTTCGGCATCGTGACGATGGTCTGCGCTGCAATCATCAGCAGGATCCTCCTGGGCGTCCTCGGCTCTATGGCCGGCGGCTTCCTGGCGGCCATGGTCGGCGAATTCGCCGGAGCGCTCCTCGTCGTCTTCTCGATGCAGCTCGCGCGGACGGTGATGGAGAATTCGAGGGCGTGAT
>CAYJTW010000001.1:32683-42412 GCA_964373225.1 uncultured Candidatus Peribacteria bacterium | reverse complement strand
CGCTGTCATGGTGGCGCGCTGTCATGGTGAGGAGCACGGCCGCAGCCGTGCCTCGAACCATGACCGGTATTACTTCTTCTTCTCCGCCTTCCCCTTCTCCGCTTTTTCCTTGGATTGAGCCTCTGCCGCCGGCGCTCCCGGCTTGCCCGCCGTAGCGTCGGCAGAGGCGGGCACTGCACCCTCCTTGCCCGCCGCAGCCTCGGCGGAGGCGGGGGCTCCCGGCACCGCCGCTGCCGCTTCGCCCTCCGCGGCGACTGGTGCCGCCACGACGATTTCCTCAACGGCACGCGGTTCATGCACAGTCGCGAGCACTGTATCGACGCTGTCCAGAACGTTGACGCCGGACGGAATCTTCAGATCCTTGACGGAGACCGACGCGTGGAACGCCTCGAGTGGCAGGACGCTGACGATGATGCTGTGGGGAAGGTCGCCGGGCAGACAGCGGACTTTGACGTGATCGTGCACGATGAGGAACACGCCGCCGAGCGCTTTGATCGCCGGAGCCTCTCCCTCAAATTTCACCGGCACGAGTGTTTCAATTTCCGCCTTCATGTCCACCGCGTAAAAGTCGGCATGGATCTCGCGGTCGCTGACCGGATCGAAGTCAACGTGTTTGAAGAGCACCGGAATTTTCTTGCCGCCCACGTCCAGTTCCACGAGCGTGCTCTCCCCCGCTTTGACAAACGCATTGTGGAGTTCCTGCGCCGGACACTGGACGCTCATCTGCAGTGTGTTGCCGTACAGGACGCACGGCACCTGCTTGCTCTTGCGCAGCAGTTTGGGGCTCACTTTCAGATCGCGCGCCGAGGCCTGGAGGGGGACCATGTCCATGGGCGACCTAGCCTAGGGAATTTCACGGGAATGGTCAATACGCCACTTCCAGAAATACTTCACCGCACTGACCAGATGGATTCGCGCGGTACGCTTCGTGAACAGCGCCCCCACTCCCCCTTCGCTGAGCCGGTGCTTGCGGTCACGCGCGGTCACCTGGGGGAAATAGACGACGCGCTTGCCGGCGGCCCATGCGCGGCGGCAGAGGTCGGTGTCTTCGAAGAAGAGGAAGAACCGCGGATCGAATCCCCCGAGCTCCCCGTAGAATGACCGGCGCATCAGGAAGCACGCACCGGCGATCCAGTCGACGTCGCGGGTGACCGAGGTGTTCGCATCATGCTGGAGATAGCGCTTCATGCGGCCCTGGAAGAGCCGGCGCAGCGGCGGTGTCCGCTTGATGAAGAGATCGAGGAGGGTCGGGAACGTCCGGTACGAGTCGCGGATGGTGCCGTCTTCGTGTGTCAGCTGCGGCGCGAGAATGCCGATGCCCGGGTCGCGCTCCATCGCCTGCATCATCGTTTGGAGACCCGCCGGTTCCAACTCATTATCGGGATTGATGATGAGGATGTACTGCCCTGATGCCGCGTGAACGCCGAACGTATTGCCCTGACCGTAGCCGATATTTTCCGGTGTCTCGAGAATTCTGACAGGAGCATGAGTGGATCGAACGCGATTGCGCAGATACCCGATGGAGTCATCGTCGGAATGATTATCGACGATGAGAATCTCAATTTTTTCTGCAATCGTTTGCCGCAGCAGCGCCTCGGCGCACTTCCAGGCGTCGCGGCCGGTGCGGTAGTTGAGGATGATGGCGGAGGCGAGTGTCATCTCCAGAGGAGGAAAAATATCGCCGCAAGAAAAATTCTGTACCACCCAAAAACCGCTAATGAATGCCTCTTCACGTACTCCATGAACCACTTGATCGCGACGAGTGCGACGAGCAGCGACAGAATGAATCCGATCGCGAGTGACTGGGTGTCCGCCGACGTGAATTCCCCTGCGGATTTCCACAGATCATATCCCGTTGCCGCCGCCATTGTGGGAATCGCAAGCAGAAAGCTGAATTCAACGATGGCTGTTCGTGAAATTCCCATCAGTTCCCCGCCCACAATCGTCGCGGCGGAGCGCGACACGCCGGGGATGATCGCGATGGATTGGCAGACGCCGACCGTGACCGCCTGACCGTACGTCATCTTCTTGATGTCTGAAGACGATGAGCGGACGGGACGGAATCGTTCGAAGAAGATCAGGATGATGCCTCCGATCAAGAGCGACCAGAGAACGACGCGGACATTGCCAAGGAGAAATTCTTTGACGACACCGTGCAACAGAAATCCAATGACCGCCGTCGGGAGGAACGCTGCACCGACCAGCAGCATCGTCCGCCGATCCCTCATGAGCGTCCGGCCGTAGAGCGCCACGACCGCAAGAATCGCGCCGAGCTGGATCGCGATCTCGAAACTTTTCTGCACCTCCGTCTGCGCAAGACCGAGAAGATCGGCGGTCAGGATCAAGTGTCCGGTCGATGAGACGGGGAGGAACTCTGTAATGCCTTCTATAAGAGAGAGAATTGCGACGTGGAGGAGAGTCATTGTGATTCAGTGTAAGGAACAAAAGGAACATAGGGAACAAAAGGAACCGCGTGTTCCCTTTGTTCCTTTTAGTGAGAGGGATGCATCCCGGAGAATCTTCATCCTGAAACAGGTCCCAGTGAGCCAGTGGGCAGGGAAATTTGGTGAATGCAATACATTTTATTGAGGAAGACACCTCCCGTCACGTGAGCGCGCAACGTCATCGCTACGGTAAGCAATACGAAGGGACCAAAGAAAAAGCCCCGCGGTGGGGCTTTTCTTCCGTCGAGCGCAGGGGTTAGCAACCAGCCATCGGCTGCTTGTTCTCCTTGAGAATTTCGCACATTTTCTTCTGCTGGTTCTCGGGCAACTTCACGCTCATGTCGACCGTCAAGCGATCGATGTACGTTGCAGGATATCTGTCCTTGCGATGCTGGTCGAAGACCGTACTCCACGTCTGTCCCAGACTCTTCACGAGATCGGACAACACCCCGATTTCCGACGCAACGCGCCGATCCGTGCTCAGTGTGCCGTGCGTCTTCTGCCATTCCCTGACGAACATTTGGATCATCAGGAGATCTTTCTCGCTCACCGCATCGAGTTTGAAGACCGGTTCTGGTGCGGGTTCGGGGACGGGCTCCGCCAGGGTGGGTGCTGTCGTCTCTGCAGCATTGTGCGTGGCGGTTGTCCGCGCCCCTGCGGCACCGCTAACCTGGGCCTCTGCATTGACGGCATCATCCTGCCCGGTGTTGACGCTGTTCATCAGCAACACCGCGACTTTCGTGAATTGATCGCGGGTGAATTTGCCGTCCGGATTCCACGTTTTGCCGTCGCCGGTCATGATGCCCGCCGCAATGAGTCCGCCGATCGCGCTCTTCTCTGTAATAGTGAGGGTATCGAGATCGCTGTAGCCGGCGAAGACGTCTTCACCTGCTCTGGGCAGCGGGAACAGCGCGGCGAACATCACTGCCGCCTGCCTGCGCGTCACGGGATCGCCGGGATTCTTGAAGGTGAGATCAGGATCGAACCCGTTCGCTTCCACCGTGGCCACGGCACCCTGCGCCCACGCCGGAGCCTTGTCACCGAACGTCGAGGTGGTCACAGCACCGTCGTCGTCACCGCCGAGCATGCCCGCCGCCATCTTCATGACTTCTGCGGCGTTCGTCATCCGACCGCCTGCGAACTTGCCGTCGATGCCGTTGATGATGCCGAGTTTCTTGGCGGCATTTGCATACTTCGCGGACCAGTCGTTGAGCCGCACGTCCTCGAAGGCGACGGTCCCGTCCTTGACGTACGCCTTCTGGGAGGGGCCTTCGATCGTGCTGCGGAATGCCTCCTCCATCTTCTTGCCGGAAATCTTACCGCTTGCGACCTGTTGCATGAAATCACTCATGGCCGCCTGGAACATCGGATGGACGATGTAGCTGGCGATTTCCTGCTTCAGGCCGTCGCGCGTCGCCTCCAGGGCCGCGATCTCCAGCTTGAGCGCATCGCGCGCCTTGAGCATCTGCTGAATTTGCTGCACGCTCTCGATGTTGAGATCCGCGGCGATGGCGACGATGTTCACGTTGTCATCCGTCTTCACCGCCTGTTCAAGGGACTCTTTCGAGAGCTTCTTCATGATCAACAGCTCCTTGGCGTTGACGTTCTTCTCTTCCAATCGCTGTGTCACGTACTTCTGCTTCTGCACATCGTCTGCGAAGTAGTCTTGGCCCAGCTTCGCATAGTCACCGCGATGATCGACGATGCGCGCGGCGTCCTTGAATTTCTTCATCGAAACGCCGGAGTTCTGGACGATGGCCATGAACGGCTGCGCGACGTGCTGTTCCATCACCGACAGAATGTCGAGAGCCTGGTTGCAGTTTGCCGCGCCCTTCGCATTGTTGACGATGGTCCTGCCGGACACGAGCAGAGCTTCCAGTTTGCTCGCTGCCGCGCTGTTACCGGACTTGCGCACGGCGATGATCATCTTCGGCGCTTCGCCCTGCATGGCACTCTCGGCTTCTGCCGTGATCTTCTTCACCTGCATGCAGGCGTCTTGATTCCAGGCACGGCTCATGAGCGATTCGAATTCCTGCCAGAGACCGCGCATGGCCTGCTCGATGGCGTAGCCGTCCACGGGTGTTCCCCCTCCGGTGAACTGCGATACGGTGGTGTAGCACTTTGTGACGAGATTGCCGAGTTGCGTCGCGACTCCGGCATCCTGCCCGCCGCGTCGGCCGATTTCTTCCTGGAGTTGGGTACACATGTCCGTGAGGTCGCTCCCGTCGTCGCCGTACCCGTCGTCGTTTCCACCGTCATCACCGCGATCGAGTGTTCTCATCTCATTCCAGAACTTCCCCAGAAGATCGTAGACTCTCTGCATGGCCATCTGCGTCTGATCGGATGTCGCGTTTTGATCCTGCATGAGTTTCCTGGCCTCATCGACGGCCGAACGGACCATCTGGTAGGCGCTCTTGAGTGAGGAGACGTTGATCTTCTGACCATCAAGCTGTGTGATCATCCGCTGCATCTCCTGCAGTTGCTTCTCCACTTCGGCGAATTGTTGATTGTTATTCTGGGCCTGCATTTCGTTCCAAAGAGTACGAACCGTGTCCTCCTGGGCGCGCACCTGCGCTTCGCAGATGTTAACAGCCTGCACTGTCCCTGCCGCCTGCAGACATGTTCCGGCGTTCTCGAGAGACGAGCGGAGAGTAGTGAGTTTGGTACCGATATTCACGCGGTTCTGCTGCGACATGTTCGTCAGTTGCCGGAACTGATCCATGAGATTCTGGATCGCACGTTGCACATTGCTCTTCTGGTAGAAGAGATCCGTAGTGCCGTCGTTCCACTGATCGCCCTGCCCCCCACCGCCGACCGTACCGCCTTCGTTGATGCACTGGCTCCTCAACATTCGCTGAGGGGGCCTCGGAAAGGCTCGAGTACAGTCGATTTTACTGCAATCCAAGGGCCAACGACACTCCATCGTCTCTTCCTGTCCGCCGCCCGTGCTCCACTGGTTTCCGCCGCCGGGGAATCGACAGTTCGGCCCGATTTTGCCGACTTGCTCGGAGCTTAAGGTCGCACCTTCCTGCGTCACGCAGTCGACATTCGGTGTCCTGCAGAGGATCGTTTTTCCATTATCGAACGTACACGGCATGCGCGAACCGCCCGTATTCCACTGATCGCCCGTCTGCGGACAGCCGCTGCCCTGTACACTGCATTTCGACTCGCACTGAGGGCGGGAGAGACTATTGGAAGACATACAGTTCATGATCCAACTCTCGCGCGGATTTCCACTCGTGCCCCACTGGTTACCACTCGGGTACGCGGTCGTACTACACACCGCCTCACATTCGGCGACGGTCTGCTTGCACCAGCTCTGAGGGTTGGGATTTTTGGTACACTCATCGGTCTTCTGCTGCGCGAGCATGGTCTGGCAGCCCATTTTACAGTTCTGGACCGGATCCGTGCCGGCACCGTACATGCCGCCTTTGTAGCCTTCCGACGCAGCAGTGATGCAACTAACCGGGGGACCGGCGAACGAGGAGACATCCACAGGCGGTCCTCCGAGAGTATCCCCTTTAAAGCAGGGCCGCAGATCGAATCCCGTGCAGGTGATGAGCCCCGATGGCGCCTGTATACCATTCTCCTTGAACTGCGCATTCCCGTACCGGACACCCTTGGCGTCGCCGTAGCACCTGGAGTCGCCCGAACCGCCGCCCGCGGCCGGATAGGTACCCGAGGTGCCGCCGCCGGCCGGAGTTCCGGAGAGTGCTTGGTAACACCACTGAGTTTCCTGACTCTTCTTCGTTGCGTCCGCGATACCGGAGAGCTTCGCATCGCAATCCCCCTTGTTCCATACATACACGTTCGTCTTCAGTTCCTGCGACCAGTAGGTGTAACTGCCCGTGGGGGCACCACCCATCGGACTTCCCGATGACGAACCTCCCGTCGAATTTCCCCAGTACTTACAATCCGACCTGCAGCGTCCATCGTAGGCGGGATTCGTCCAGTCCATTCCCACCGTACATTTGGCCCAGCAGGAGGACGGACTTTCCGTCTCCGTGCCGCCCGCGGAAGCCGACGACCCGACGCAGGTGCCGCTCTTGGGTTCCATGCAGTCGCACGTTTTCATCTTGTTGGCATCCCCTGCAGCCCAGTTGATGCAGGTCGTCTTCGGCGACTCGCTGGGAGTATTCGCCGTCGAACCGCCGCCGGATGACCAGGTTGAACCGCCGCCGGACGTGGTGCCGGAGGTGTTTCCAGACGTGCCACTGTAGGATCCCATGTTGTTGCATCCTGTTTCGCAATTCGTTTTCGGGGTGCCCGTCATGGATGTGCATGTTGCGAGACATTGATCCTTGGTCATAGTCATTCCGCCTGCGGGATAAGTTCCACCGACCATGGGCTCTTTCCAAGCACCGCTTTCGCACCATGACGTGGTCGTAGGCGGTGAGCCCGTGCAGCCACTAGCACCACCGGAGCCTTGCTTCATCTCAACGCATTGCCAATTACTACCGGAACAGGAAACTCTGAGACAATCTTTCCACTGATTGAGAATCTCGGATTCAGAGGGAGTGCAGCTCCCCCCTTCGGCAACCAGCGTCCTCCGCACGTATCCGAGAACATTCTCCCCACCGAGTACAGCGCCTGCGGACATTGCCAGCCCGACGAGAATGGCGACCACGAGAAGGTGCTTGTCGGAGAGACAAGCGGCGCACCTGCGCAGAGAGCGAAGACCGGTCATATGTGTGTGTGGGAAAAAGTATCTGTACAAACACACAGTATACGGCATGTTCTCCATTCATTCAACACTCATTTCCCGATAATGCCACGGAGCACTGCTAGAAGCCATTTCCAGAGCCTCCGTCCATTGTGCCCGGCGACGGGCCGAAGCCCCCGTTCATTCCTGGAGGAGGACCGTAGCCGCCCGGCATCATCCCCGATGGGGGTCCGTAGCGATTCATGCCTCCTCCCGGAGGAGGCCCCACCCCTTCCATGATCTGCCCGATCTGCATGCCGATCTGCCAGTTGCCCGACTCCATGATCGCCTTCTCCATGATGGGGCGCATGCCCATCATGATGTCGGCGACCCCGCTCAACCGGAAGCAGGAGTCCATCGCGCCGGCGGCGCAGGGGCCTTTGAGCTCGTTGAAGAGCGACGCCGCGCGCTGGAAGATCGCGCGTGGCTCCTTCGCGTTCAGTCCGGCTCCCTCGAAGAGCGCGAAGACCTTCGGCAACTTCTCGTTCATGATCGTGTCCATCATCTGCAGGATGAACGTCATCTGCGACGGGGGCGTCATGCCGATCGTCTGCGCCTGGTCGTGCATCGCCGGACCGTACGATGGAACCGGCGCGCTGAACTGCCGATTCATGTACCCCGAGACATCGTCGTAGGAGGGAACGTCGTACCCGCGCCATGCCGTCGATGCGGGATCCGATTCCGTATCGAAGCCAAAGTGCCCGCTCTGGTCGGTGTCGCACTCTTCACGGTTCATGGTCACAGACCCGTCGGACTGGAAGCACACGCGCTGCTGCGCCTGGTTCTCCCCTTGCCGGGAAATCATGTCCGGATTGGGGTACCCCGTTGCACCCTCCCCGGACGGTGCGTAGGACGCGGACGCCTGAAAGAGCCTGGCCTCGGCATTCCGTCTGGCTTCCTCGAAGCTCAGATCTTCGCCGGCATCGGCGGCGCGTTCCATCTGCTGCTCGATGTCGTTGCCGATGGCGTTGCGCCCGGCGCTCTCCTCTTCCAACTGATCACGTTCCTGCTGGCGGATCGTGCGCGGCTTGACCCCGCTGCGGGTGGGAGCTGCATTCGTCGCCGCTGCCCCGGCATCTTCCTGCAATGCCGCCTCTTCGTCCGGGGGCGCCTGACCGACCAGCGTGAGACCCGTCGCCACGCCCGTCGCGAAGACGGTGATTGCCGCGACGCCGCTGCGAATCCAGAAAGTGCGCATGCGCATGATGTGAATGTGACCCGTTCATTATACAGGAGATTGCCGCGACGGGCAACGACATTTGTGTTCATGGCCGCTTCCGGGTGATTACAATGACACCATGGATCGATACTTCTGGAGAGTCGCGGCGATGTTCCTCCTCTGCTCTCTGAGCACCCCGGCCTCCGGATTCTTCGAGATATTCTCCCAACTGAAGGAGGAACTCCGGGCGATCGAGCAGACCCAACAGGGTAAAGAGCGCGATGCGGTGGTGCAGAAGTTCGACGCGGGTGCGGCGACGCGCTTCAGCGACGTCGCCGCAAAGGACTGGTTCTACCAGTACGTCTCCTCCACCGCGCGGTGGGGCATCGTCTCGGGATACAAGGATGCGACGGGCAAGCCCACCGGGCAGTACGGCGCGGGGAACACCGTGACGGTGGGAGAGATCCTGAAGATGGCGCTCAAAGCCGCACAAGTGGATGAGACGAAATGCAGAGGGACGCTGAGCATCGTGCAAGCGGAGAACCATTGGGCCAGGCAATTCGTCCTGTGCGCGCAGGAGAAGAAGATGCGCCTCATTGCGAAGAAACCTGATCTGAATCGTCCTGCGCTGCGCGCCGAAGTCCTCAGCGTCATCTTCGACGCCTTCGGCGACAAGGTCCCGCCGCTCTTCGCGCCCTTCACCGACACCGTCAACCATGCACTCGAATCCGACATCGCCTACGCGGCGGCGCTCAAGATGGTCTCGGGGGACAAGGACGCGAATGGCAAGCCGCTCAAGACCTTCCGCCCCAACGCCCCCGTCAACCGCGCCGAAGCCGCGAAGATCATTTACGAAAGACTGCGTGTGGAGGTGATGGAACGATCGGGATCATGAAGAAGCGGCCCGTGTGGACGGACCGCTTCTTCGTATTTTCTGTGCGAGAGGTTACTTCTTACTGCCTTTACTGGAGGTCGAGACGTAGGAAACCATGTCCTGGATCAGGGCGCCGAATTTGTCGTTGAGAGAGCATGCCTTCTCCACGAGCGCATCGAGATCCTCGTCGTCGTAATCGCCGCTGACGTCCTCGAACTTTGCGCAGACGAGCGCAGCTTGCTGCGCGGCCTTCTCAACCTGAGCGCCCTGCGTCATGAGCTTCTTGCGCTCGGCATTCGAGATGCCGTTCGTCTGGAGAGCCTGCTCCAGCTTGGCCCATTTCGATTCGATGGACAATTGGCTCTTCTCGATCATGGTAACGATCTTCTGGCCCGCCGCGAGTTCCTCTTCGGACATTTCCGCAACATCGGCAACGTCCGCATCTCCATCCACGGACATCTGCTTCATCCAGCCGTCGAGGAGAGGCATCTTCGCGGAGCCTTTCGACCCGCCGAACATGCCGCCTCTCTGACCCTGTTCACCGGCACCG
>CAYJTW010000001.1:0-32583 GCA_964373225.1 uncultured Candidatus Peribacteria bacterium | reverse complement strand
CTGTTCGGATTTCTGAAGTCGGGACCGGTACCACCCGTCGGCCCACCGTTATTCATGAAGTTCTGGCGCATCTGCTCCATCATCCCGCCGGGCATGCCCATACCGCCGGGAGTACCGCCTTGGGTACCGATGCCACCCTGCGTACTATCGCTGTGTATGATGATGCCCAGCTTCTCCTGCCCCGCACCTTGCGAACCAACGCCCATACCAGGAGTCATTCCCGGAGGGGGCGTACCTTGCATGGCCGGAGGAGTGCCTTCGAACTGCGCTATGCGAAGAATACGACCGCTCGATGCGGACGATACGACGCCGGAGACGGCAAGCGCGACGGCTCCCGCGACTATAAAGGGGGTAAAGGAATTGCGACGCATACAACGTGTGGGGAAAGAATTGGATGTTGTGAATATTGTACACTATTTTAAATATATGTCAAATTCATTTTCGGAACCTGTGCATAACACCCGATTTAAGCGTCCATAGGGCGATTCTCGGCGTTTTTACGTTCTTTTTTTTCGCCACCCGGCTCCGTGTCACGGTGAATGCCGCCTCCATTCATCGCAATCTACACATGAAGCGTTTTCATGAATGTCGTGTGCGTTCGCTTGCGCGAGGCGACGATGAGGCCCTCGACCCGTTCCACATCCCCGAGGACCTTCCCCTCGAGATCCGTGACGTGCCCTCCCAAGTCCCGAATGATCTTCGCCGGGGCGAGGTAGTCGAAGTAATCAATCGGTTCACGTCGTTTCGTCAGGAACACGTCGCACGATTCCAGGATCACCTTCATCATCATCTGCGAGATGGAGCCGACCGGCCTCATGTAACTCCTGACCTTGCTACGGAGTGTATCGATGCTCCTGCGCATCGGATCGTCGAAAAAGTCGTACCGTTCCGCAAAGCGGATGGTGCTGAGTCTGCGTTTCTCCCTGCGTGGGAACAGGCGGTACTGCTCGACCTCCTTCCTCGCAAATTCCGGACTGTATTCCATCACAACATTCGGGATGCGGTAGACCTTGCCATCGAGGTCAACGATGCGCTCCACTCCGAACGGGTAGGACACGACCGCAAGCGGGATCTTCTTCGTCATGGGTGGGTTGAGCATTCTCCACTGCAATTTCTATTGTGTCAAATCTGTGGGATACCACTCTGGCGATGCATGGTATTACTGCAGTTCCCAAATTGCGATATCCATGTCCCATTCGTTCTCCCGCACCTGTTGGGGCTTCTCGGTGCGGCCCCAGACATGGGTGGCAGCGTCCAGACTCTTCTCGGCGACGCGTCGGACGATATCCGGAAACAGTTCCTGAGGAACACTGGTCCAGTCGCATCGATCGGAGTGAAAGACCATTTCGCCGACGAATCTGCTGAGCAGACTCACGAAGATGATGGACGCTGTTTCGATGAAGCGGGCATCCAGCGGATGCGTCTTGTTCGCGTGCGTCCGAAGCATCTCCGGGATATCCCAGAGATGCGCAAGCGAGAGGACGGTCGCCACGGCATCCCCCGCGCCCATGACGTAACTTTTCTCCAGAGAGATGTCGTCGTTCTTGCCGATGGTGGAGAGCATGCGCTGTGCTCCCTCCGTACTGCGCGGTGTCGACGAGAAGATTGCGAAACGCGTGCCCTTTGGGGTGCAGGCGATGTGGTAGCCACCCCTACTTCCGCAGCTCACATTGAGGGGGAAGTGGAGCGTGGTGTGTGGTCGTGGAGTGACGCAGGCAAAATACCGCTCAAACGTGTTGCTCACCTGTTGCATGGTCACATCATTCAATTGGCGTTGCCCGTCGAACGGCGCCGCGAACGTGAGAGGTTGGTTCACGGAGAGCGGAGCGTCACGGCGCTTTTCGAGGCTGGTCAAATACTCGATCATCTCCTCGTCGTTCATCGTCACGACCGGCATGTGCATGCCGCCGTTCAGCATGTGGTTGTAGCTCTCGATGGCGCATTGCTCACGGAACGCCGTGGAGGGATCCTGGAACTCGTGGTACTGCTCCTTGTCTGCCTTCTTCTTCACGAGTGAATGGAGACTCTCCGACACCAGAACGTGATTGCACGTGATAAGCCGCGGAAAGTGCTCTTCCATGGAATGGATAGTGGAGTGCAGCGGAGTCCCGATGCCCAGTGTCCCATGCTTGCTCGGATCGTCCGAGGAGTAGGGCAGGTGCAGGCCTTTGCGCGCCGGGACATCGATGAGCGTGAGACGGATGCGATCGCGCGTCTGCTGAGAGAGGGAACTGAACCACACTTGAAACAGCGGCTCATCGGTGGAGTAGAGGTCAATCGTCATGCCACGCGGAGCGGACGGGGATCCCATAATGTGTGCCAAGTTGCGAATCATGTTCGGGACGTTGCCACCGGGGTCCATACGCGACATTTGCTGCAGGGCATCGTGTAAGTCGCGAACCTTCTTCCCGCGGAACTGCGGAGGCAGTGGCAGTTCGAACGGTTTGAGGTACGCGTCGTCCGGCTTCCCGAAACGCAAGGTCAGGGGCAGCGTCGTTCCGATGTCGCAGTGTGTGAGGTCAATGTTCGCGACGGTCTTGTCCTTTCCCAGAGGAATGAACGTCGTATGCTTGCGCAGCGAATCGAGGAGCTTGCGTACTGCGTCTCTCGTCTCCTTCAGATCATTCTCATCCACACCCATGCCGAACTTGTAATCGACCATATTTACCTGCACGGCGCCGATTTTCGTGTTGTGATTGCCCGGTGTTTCAGGTCGAGAACCCACAGGCTATCAGCTTGTACTCTTCTTTCCGTGATCTTGCAAGAACATTCTCTTCGTGGCTTTGTGAGCGGATCAAACGCGGCAATCGTTCGGTACCTGAGGAGCAGGATGTGCATGGATCATCGACATAATTTTGCAATGCTACTGGATTTTAATATGTATAAAATCCAGAATGTGTAATGCATAAGCACAACGGTCACATGCGCGTAGTGGCAGCCCCACGGGGAATCGAACCCCGATTTGCAGGATGAGAACCTGCTGTCCTAACCGTTAGACGATGAGGCCACGAAGGAAGAGGATGATTGTAAGAAATGAAAAGAGCAACGGTATTCCCGCCCCGCACCGGAGCGCCGTAGGTGAGATATATGGTTTCAGTCTATCATGGCTCCGGATGAAGAGCCCCAACGTGATCGCCAACGTCCTCTCCCTCCTGCGCCTGCCGCTCGCAGCCGCCGTGGTCCTGACGTTCGATCATCCCGCGCGCTACCTCTTCTTCGGACTTGCGGCGCTGACGGACTGGCTGGATGGATGCGTGGCGCGTGGCTTTGGGAAGGGATCGGGTATCGGCGCGCTGCTGGACCCCGCAACCGACAAAATCTTCGTGGGCACGATCGTGCTCTACGGATATGCGCAGAACCTCCTTCCGCTCTGGGGCCTGTTCGCGTTCTTTCTGCGCGATCTCTTCACAGTCCCCGCATCAATGGGATTGCTCATGACCGGTCACATCAAGTCGGTGAGCCTCCAGTCGCGGTGGAGCGGAAAAGTGGTGACGTTCTTCCAGTTCTGCGCGCTCTTCCTGTTGCTTGCACATCAGTGGACCTTGCTCCCGCTCTCGCTCTGGATCCTCGGACTCTGCGCGGTCTGGAGCGTGATCGATTATGCCGCTGCGGGATGGAAGCAACTGCACTCACGGTGACGAGCGGAGAGTGTTAGCATCTGCGTATGACGTGGCTGACCCTCATCGCCTCGAGCCTGTACTTCTTTTTACCGGCGTACGTCGCCAACATGTGCCCGACGATTGCCGGGTCATTGCATTTGCCGCTGGGTGAGCCGTTATCAACACCGCTTTTTGGGAACCATAAAACTCTCCGCGGACTCCTCGCTGGAGTAGCCGGAGCGTTCGTGACCGTGATGATGCAGCAGATTTTGCAGAGCTACGGGATCGCGGATGCGTGGAGAATGACCGACTACAACGCGGAAAGCCTGTGGCAGCTGACGCTGCTTCTGGGAGGAGGCGCGGTGCTCGGTGACCTCCTCAAATCCTTCTTCAAGCGGCGGCTGGGCAAACCCCCGGGCGCGCCGTGGGTGCCCTTCGATCAATTGGACTTCGTCGCCGGCGCGCTGCTCTTCGTCCTGCCGTTCTACCCGATGGATATCGCGCACATCGCGGTGATCGTGATCGCCACTCCCCTGCTGCATTTCGCTGTGAACGTGATCGGCTATTTCCTTGGGATGAAGAAAGTCTGGTGGTGATGCCAATCAGTGGTGATACCCGCTCCCCTTCTTGATTTCGACTGCCCGGTAGAGCTGCTCAAGGAGGAAGAGCCGCGCCATTTCGTGCGTGAGCGTCATGTCGCTCAGCCGGATGGATCCGCGCACGATGGATTTGACCTGATCACTGACGCCGTACGCGCCGCCGAGGATGAAGGTGAGTGGAATGCCCATGTCCTCGGCCTTACTCAAGAAGACGCTGAACTGCTTACTGGTCATCGGCTCGCCCGCTTCATCGAGAAGGAAGACATCGCCCTTCTCCTTCTCGAGCGCATGCAGAATCTGCTCGCTCTCTTCCTGCTTCTGCTTCTCGGCATCTTTCTGCCGGCTCGGCGGGATTTCGGTGACGGTGAGTTTGATGGAGGGGCGCAGACGCTCGAGGTACTCTGAACAGCCCTGAGCGATCCAGGAGAACTTGATGCGGCCGACGGTGAGCAAAGTTATTTTTTGCATAGGAAAGAGAATACTAGAGTACTAGAATACTAGGACTCCGGTGTAATGAAGTCTGAACTGTCTGAGGTCCCTAATACTCTAACATTCTAGTACTCTAGCTCTACTTCTTTTGCAGCAGCGCCACCGTCTCAATATGCGCCGTATGCGGGAAGAGATCGACGGGCTGAACCGTTCTGAGGTCGTACCCCCCTTTCAAGAACTCCCCGAGGTCGCGGGCGAACGTCGCGGTGTTGCACGAGACATAGACGATCTTCTCGGGTGCATGCGCGAGAACGGCATCGCGCGCTTTGGGATGGAGCCCCGCGCGGGGGGGATCAAGAATGACGACGTCAAACTTGTATTTGCCGCCGGGGCCCGAAGGGCCCCCCTTCGGGGGTTTGAGTTGATCGAGGAGCACCTGCTCGGCGCGTCCTTTATAGAAGCTGATGTTGCCGATGCGGTTGCGGCCCGCGCTCTTGAGCGCGTCATCGACGGCGGAGGGATGGCTCTCGACGCCGACGACGCGCTGGCAGTATCGTGCAAGGTACTGACCGATCGTGCCCATGCCGCAGTAGGCGTCGAGTACGGTGTCGCGGCTTGTCAGCTGCGCGGCCTGCGCGATCGCCTGGTAGAGCTTCTCGGCCGCCAAAGTGTTCGTCTGGAAGAACGAGAATGGCGAAATTTCGAAACTGAGATCAAAGAGACGCTCGGTGATCGTCGGCTTGCCGATGAGCGTGTGGACCCTGGGGAACTCGGGCTTTTCGTGCACACCCATATGCTCGACGATGAGGAGTGACGCCAAATGCGGGCGGCCGCCGAACGCGCGGAGGAATTGCTGGAAGAGCGGCTCGAGTTCTTTTTTCCGCGCGTGGAGCAAAAAGCAGATCATCTGCTCGCCCGTGTGGACGCCTCTGCGGAGCAAGAGGTTACGGAGCATGCCGCGATTCGTCTTGGGATTGAACACCGGCAACTTCGTCTGTTCCATGAAGCGTTTCACATCCGCGAGGAGCACGCCGACCTGCTCGTCGTAGAGGTGACACTCGGTGATGGGAAGGATCGTGGACCACTGGCCGGGCTGGTGGAATCCGATGCTGGGCCCTTCGTCGAAGTAGAGGCGGCGACCGGCTTTCTCCTCGGTCCGCATGGATTGGAAACCGAAGCTGAACTCGAGTTTGTTGCGGTAGTGGTAGATCTGCGGGCTCGGGATGATGTTGAGCACCCGCCCTGCAAGATGGGAGCGGACGTTCTCGTCCGCGGGTGTCAGGTGACTGAGCGTCTCGCGGACGATGTCTTCCTTGTACGAGATCTGCTTGTCGTACGGGAGGTTCTGCCAGATGCACCCGCCGCAGTCGTGGAAGTGTGTGCAGCGCGCGGGGATTTCGTCCTTGGCGCGGCGCAGGACTTTGACGACCTTCGCCTCCGCAAACGTATCCTTCTTTTTGGTGATTTCGATCTCGACCTGCTGGCCCGGAATCGTGTCCGGGACGAACACCGTCAAACCGTCGACATGGGTCAAACCTGCACCTCCGAAGGTGAGTTTCTCTATAGTGACGGGTATTGACATCTAACGATAAATATGATATAAAGTACCACTTCGGGAAACACGTGCAGAAGAACGCTCTCCAGCCATTGGCTCTGCTCCTGATCGTGATGATCTTCTCTGTCGCACTGTATCTCTATCCCAGTGTAGCACAACTGCGCGCTGCCGCAAGGGCGCAGCAGACTGCGCCGCAGACCACATCCGAAAAAATCGTTTCCGCCCGCGTCATCTACGGCCCGCGCCGCCATCAGGTTCGTCAGCGTCCCGTCACGGAGACGGTGACGACCCCCGCAGCCGACGTAGGGGTTGTTCGCGAACAACCCCTACTTGATGTACCCACACCGAAATCGCGTCTGCAGACGCTGCTGGATGAGTCCGGAGCCCGCGCAGCGCAGCGCCCGCTCGCCGAGGCGGTCCTGAGTCTGCTGGATCCTGCGTGTCTCGAAAAACTGCAGACCTTTTCCGTCCTCTACGACAACCCCAAACACCGCGGCCTCGCCGGCCGTGGCGTGATCCTCGTTTCCGGCACCGTCCCCGACCAGGAGTTCATCGGACTCCTGATGCACGAAGGTCTCGGCCACTTCCGCGACATCACCTGCCTGACGGGTGACGAGAAGAGCGGCGTGAGCGCCTTCCGTGATGGCGACGATCTTCTTTACAACGACGATCCGAGCGTGGAGTTCTACCGCATTTCGTGGGAGAGCGAAAAGAAGAGGAAACCGACAGCGGCAAGACGACAGTTCGTCACGGGCTACGCGTACGAGAGCGACAACTTCGAAGACCTCGCCGAGAGCGTCACCTATTTTGTTACCCAGGAGCAGTCCTTCCGCCTGCGAGCCGCGAGCAATCCGGTTCTCGCCAAGAAGCTCCAGTGGCTGGAGACGTACATGCCGAAGAAGAGCAGTGTCGCCGAAGGCAATTCCTGGGATGGGAAAATTGCGTGGGACGCGACGAAGTTATCTTTTGTCTGGGAAGGCGGGATGAAGGTTGCTGAGGTGAAATAGCGAAGTGCGCCCCATCGTGATCTTGACATATACGCGAGAAAGAGCATGATCTCTCCTTCTTCATTTCATCTTCATTATGGCAATTGCTGCTCCAAAAGACTACGGCGATGACGCGCAGATCGCTGAATACATGGCGAAGATTCTCAATCCAGAAGGAGGCCATACGGCCGACATGGTGACGATCAGTGCTCCCGACACTCTTCATCAACGCATGACGGATGTTGGCCAGAAAGAAGACATCTTAAAAGCTGCTGGCGTTCGAACGGATAGGTTGCATTTTTTACTGCAGGCATTGGATCCTCCTTCACAAGAATTTGATGCCACAAGATTGTTGGGCAATCGGACTGCCACGGGAAACTACATCGAAACTTCGCGGGGGATTTTTTATGATGTTGATGCAGTCCAAATAACTGATGGAGATATCCCATACATAGGACTCGGCGGAGAAGAAATCACAATGCCAGGGCCGCTGACACAATATTTGAGAATAGGATGGCGCAAAAACGGCGATGCATGGCAGCGCATTGTCTTTGAAGGCAAAGGGAGCTTGGCGTCGCAAAAAGATTTCAGCGGAGGCGTGATAATTTCAGCGAGTCGATCGTTGGAAAATCCTTCCTGTGCAATACTCACGTACGAAGAGGCATTTGAGAGATATCCGAACGGCAGAAGAGCATTGAGAGGCTTCTTTGTCGCTTCCGAAAGACGAGGGGTTCCTGCCAAGACCACCGCCTAGTGGAAGCAGCAGCGGGAATGTAAGGTATTCGCAGAATGTGTTTGTTATGCGACGTCCATTCTTGCTCCTCCTCTGGCTCCTCTCCGACTACGCCATCTTCTTGGGGTCGTACGCTCTCGCATACTTCTTACGTGTCGATTGGATTTTCTCAAGTGATCTTCCTTTTCATGACTATATGACCGCGGTGGCGCTGAGCGGAATCCCGTGGCTCGGCGGACTCGTAATGACGCGGACGTTCAGCCTGACGCGCAGGCAGCGCACACCGCGCAATGCCGCCTACATCGCCTATGCGTCGGTCATCGGCGTCGCACTGGTGACGACCGTGTACTTCTTTCTCTTCCAAAAGGTCTTCAGCCGCGAGCTGCTGCTAACGGCCTTCCTTCTGAGTACATTTGCGACGTGGGCCTGGCACATGGTCTTTGGATTGCTGATGCGCATGATGCTCAGGAGCGGCTCGCCCAGCTTCCCCACGCTCATCGTCGGCGTCACGCGCGAGTCGCGGCACTTGATCGAACTCCTGCAGAAACGCCGGAGCGTCCTTAGGCCCGTCGCGATCCTTGATGCCTCGGGTATCAGAGAGAAGGAGATCAAAGGTGTTCCGGTCAAAGGCAAGCTCGACAAGCTCGAAGAGATTCTCCGCGACTTCCATATCACCCACATCATCCAGTGCAGCGATCTGGAGCAGTCGATCAATCTGCTGAGCGCCTGCCGCACGCGGGGCATCACGTACATGCTGCTGCCCTCGGTGCTCGGGATCGTCGAAAAGGATGAACGGGTGGAGTCGCTGGAAGGCAAGGCGGTGACGGTGGTGAGCCCCGAAAGCGGGTGGTGGAATTGGTTCTTCCGGTAGACGCTTTGAATTTTGTTTGAGTTTTGTTCATTTCCTTTTTGACATGCTAAAAAGTAGACAAAATCGAAAGGTCCAAAATCCAACCTAAAAGAAAAAAGACAGTACAATGGGACAAATGAAAGCCTTCATCCTCGCCGGTGGCTTCGCCACAAGACTCTGGCCTCTCACCGAAAAGCGGGCCAAACCCCTGCTCCCGCTCATCGGCAAACCGATCATCACGCATCTCGTGGAGAAGATTCCCGCGGGGATGCCGGTGACGGTGAGCACGAACGCAGCGTTCGCCGATGGATTCAAGAGATGGATGGATGAAATGGAACGACCCGGCATGGAATTGGTTGTTGAAGGAACGCAACGCGATGATCACAAACTCGGTGCGCTCGGTTCGATTGCTGAGTGGGTGAAGGCGGAGAGAGTTGATGATGATCTGTTGATTTTGACGGGGGACAACTTTCTGGGATTTTCCCTGGAGAAATTTCTGACGGCCTTCAACGGCCCGCCCGGCCGAGCCGTTCGGACAGGCAATCCCCTGCTGGCTGCACATGACGTGGGGGATCTGGAGAGGGCGAAGGCATTTGGCGTCGTTATAGTAGAAGGAACACGGGTGAAAAGATTTGAAGAGAAGCCGAAATCCCCAAACTCCACGCTCGTCAGCACTGGTTGCGTCATCCTTCCCAAGTCCACTCTCTCCATCCTCGTTGAATTCGCCGCGGTGAAACCTGACAACCTCGGCGGCATTTTTGAAGAATTGCTGCGGAGGGAGATCCCCGTCGACTGCTTCACCTTCACCGGGCCGTGGATGGACATCGGCTCATTCGGGAGTTACCTGCATGCGCACAAGGAACTCATTGGAGAAAAGGCGTTGATTGATCCCACAGCGACGGTGGAAGGAACGGAACTCAGCGGGAGCGTCACGGTCGGGCGCAATTGCGTGATTGAAGGAAGTGCACTGACCGACTGCATGATCTTCGACAATGTGACGATCCGCGACTGCACTCTCAGAGACTGCGTGATTGACGAGGGCTGCGTCCTTCAGAGAATTGATCTGCAGAAGCAAATGCTCAGAGCGGGGACGCGGTTGACTGTGAGGTGAATGCGCGTTCTCCTGACAAAAACCGGTCCTTGGACTCTTTGGAATCCCCGGAATCCTTCCTCTATACTCCCCCAGCTATGAAACGTCTCCTCGGAATTCTTACCCTCACCCTCCTCCTCACCGCCTGCGGAGGGAACACCGTTCGCTTTTCGCTGACATTCGATACAAACGATGCCGAGCGGGTGACGAAGCTCACCGAAGCCGTTCAACGGACTGTTGAAGGGCGGGTGCTGGCGAAGCAGAAGAAGCTCATTTCCCGGAATATCCGCAAAGACGGCGATACGACGATGCTGGAGGTGACGGTACAAGATGATGAAATCGCGAAGGTTCTGCAGGACTCCCTCACGGTCCCTTTTACCATGTCGGTCATGAAGCAGGTGGACGCCGGACGGGGCGACATTGTCAGCCAGAAGTACGGCGAATTTAAGGAGACGGGCATCGTCACAAAGCACATCGACTGGGTCACGGCCGGCACGACGAAGGCGACGGGGACGGAGCAGGGCGCCGTCGTCATCCAGTTCACCAAAGAGGGCGAGACGCTCCTCAAGGACATATTTGCCAAAAATCGCGGCAGCGTGATCGGCATCTTCGTCCGTGGTCAATTAATGAGCAAAAAAACCATTGATGCGACCGACAGGCAGACCTCCATTTCGATTGAAGGCATCCCGAGTGCGACCCTCGCAGCGGCATTTGCGGATGACGTCAATGTGGGATTGCATGTGAAATTTACGGCGGCGCCATGACCCAAAAGCGTTCCCTCACCTGGCCCCTCGTCGTTGCCGCCATCGGCATGTTCGCAGTCTTCATCGTGGCGCCGCAACAGTGGAAATCCTGGGCGCCGGGATTCCTCCGGAACCCCGCGCTCCACTTGGGACTGGACCTGGCCGGAGGAACGCAGCTCGACTTTCGTATTTCGGAGGAAGAGATCTCTACCCAGCTCGACGATATCAACGCCGAAATCGCGCGCCTGGAAAAGAGCGGCGCGTCCGCGCAGGATGTGAACCTCGCACGCGCGCAGAAGCAGAGCATCACCGAACAGCAGGCAAATCTCGTCGAGGCCATCCGCACCGTTCTCGAACGCCGCATCAATTCGCTGGGCGTCAGCGAAGCGACCATCACGCCGTCATACGTCGGTAATGAGCGCCACCTGCTCGTGGAATGCCCCGGCGTTGTCGACGTACAGGAGTGCATTGCAGTCGTCGGCAAAACCATCCAGCTGGAATTTAAAGAGCCGTTCACCGAAGTGACCGCCGAATTCACCAGGGGGGTCCGGCAAAAGGCGCAGGCGACGCTCCGGCGGATCGCCCAGAGTGGTTCGACGCTGGTGAAGGAAGGCCAGGATATGGGCAGCGAGCTCGGCGTGGCGTTCCAGCCGCAGAAGACGCTGTTCCGTGACCAGGTTCCCAAAGGTCTTGAGGATCTCTGGACGATGCAACCGGGCAACGTGGTCCTCCGCGAGGGGGGCATCGCGCAGCCGAAACAAAATGCCGACGGCAGTGAGACCGGGCAGCAGGTTCCCGGAGTCTTTCTGGCCGAAGTCCTGCGCGGACCCACCGAGACCGGTCGTATCGTGAGCGAAGCGACCAGGGCATTCGCGCTCCTCGCGAAGACCGAAGCAACAACCACGACTGTGCATCACGAGAAGGCGCCGGTCGATGCCAACGTTGACGCACGCGTCGCCGCGGCACTGCGGAGCGCCCAGCCGGGGACGCTCAGGCAGGTCCAGACCGATGCGACCTCGCGCATCGTCTTTTTGAATGCCTTCGTCCGCGGCGGGGAGCAAATTGCCGCGAGTCATATTCTGGTCAGTTACGCGGGGGCGACGGGTGCAGAGACCCCAGTCACCAGAACAAAGGAACAGGCGTTGCAGAAAGCCGCCACGCTCAAGGCCAGTCTCGACCGCGGCGCCAGCTTCACGCAGCTGGCCAGGACGCAGTCCGACGGCCCGTCGAAGAGTGATGGTGGCAGCCTCGGCTCTTTCGGCCGCGGCGTGATGGCTCCCGCGTTTGAAGAAGCTGTCTTTGCTCTCAAGAAGCCCGGCGAGATCACCGGCATCGTCGAAACACAGTTCGGCTACCACATCATCCGTCTCGACAAAGCCGTGACCGCGACGCCCGATACCGCGACCTACGACGAGCTGATCATTTCCGGCGTGGACGCCGGGAAGCGCGCCACCGACATCGCTCTGCGTCTCCAGACGGGACAGGTGACATCGCGCGAGTCCGCCATCACCCTGCGCCTTCTCTTCTTCTCGCTCGAACCGACGGGATGGAAGGACACCGCGCTGGACGGTAAACATTTCCGGGCCGCGAACGTGACGGCCGATTCAGTCACGAATATTCCGGTGGTGCAGATCATCTTCGATGCCGAGGGCGGCAAGCTCTTCCAGGAACTCACCAAGCGCAACGTCGGCAAGCAGATCGCGATCTTCGTCGGTGGCGAGATGATCTCGGCCCCGCGCGTGCAGCAGGAGATCGCCGGAGGCATCGCCGTCATCACCGGCAGCGGAGATTTTAACGAAGCGCGCAAACTCGCCCAGGACCTCAACACCGGCGCCATCCCGGCGCCCATCTATCTGGTGGGGCAGTACACGGTGGAAGCCACGCTCGGCGCCGCGGCCCTCCACACGTCGCTCCTCGCAGCGCTGCTCGGCACAATCATCCTGATGCTCTACATGATCGTCGTGTACCGGATCCTCGGCGTGATGGCCGATCTCGCGCTCGGCTTCTACGCCCTCCTCCTCTTTGCAATTCTCAAACTCCCGCTGCTCCTCTTCACCGGCAACTACATCGTTCTCACGCTCGCGGGCATGGCCGGTATCATCCTGAGCATCGGTATGGCCGTGGATGCCAACGTGCTCGTGTTCGAACGGATGAAGGAAGAAATCCGCAAAGGCAAACTTGTGAAGACCGCCATCGAAAGCAGCTTCAAACACGCGTGGCCGGCCATCCGGGACGGCAATATCGCGACCCTCATCACCTGCACGATTCTCTTCATGGCCGGATCCTCCATCGTCCGCGGCTTCGCGGTCACCCTCGGCATGGGCGTGCTCCTCTCGCTCTTCACGGCGGTCACCGTCACCCGATGGCTCCTGAGAAGACTGGCGGAAACGCCACTCGCGGAGAGGCCCGAATTGTTTGGAGTGAAGACACTGCATCATGAATAATGTCTCATGATCTGCTCACCATCACCGACCTCGAGCTCTGGACCCGTATCGGCGTCTCCGCCGAGGAACGCAAAACTGAGCAACGCTTGCTCGTCACCGTGGAGATGACTCTTGATATCAAAGCCGCCGCGAAGACCGATGACGTCAAGAAATCGATCAACTACTTCGATGTGACGGAAGATCTGAAGAAACTTGCGTTGACTGAACGTAAGACCATAGAACGATTTGCCGAGGACGCTGCGCAGATAATACTCAAGAAGCACGGAGCGTCTGGAGTGACCGTCACGGTGAAGAAATATGCGATTCCGGAATCCGGCTGCGTCGCACTCACCGTCAGGCGATCACAATGACATCCCCTTTGCCTCTTTTGTCTCTTTTGCCTCCTTTGTGCCCTTAATTTTCATCGCCCTCGGCAGTAACATCGACCCGGAGGATAATCTGAAGGCCGCTGCGACGATGCTCCGCAAGCGCCACCCTGCCATCCGCTTCTCCTCCGTCTACCGCAGCGCGCCGCTCCATCACGAGGAACAGGATGACTTCCTCAATGCCGTCGCCAGGCTCGATGCCGATCTGACTCCCGATGAGATCTATGAATTTTTGACCCACATTGAACGGCATTTGAAGAAGAATCCTCCGTTCCGCTTCGGCCCGCGGACGATCGATTTGGACCTCTTGCTCTATGGAGACTCCGTTGGTGGCTACTCACTACCCACTACTCACTACCCACTCGTTGTCCCGCATCCGCGCATGCATGAACGCCGGTTCGTCCTGGAACCACTGATCGAACTCCTTGATCCGACCGGTATCCATCCGGTCATCGGGAAGACCTGGAAAGAATTATTGGACAAAACGCTCGATCAAAAGGCGAACAAACTGATCGTTCGTCTCTAATGGTATTCGCGCAGAGCGGGAAACAAGGCATACTGCTCGTCCCATGGACGCCCTCATCCAGAAGTTTATCGAAGCCCTCGGCGAAGACCCCAAGCGCCCGGGTCTGAAGGGAACACCGCGCCGCGTGCGCGAGGCATATGAGTTTTTGACATCCGGCTACGACCAGAATCTGGAAAAGATCGTCAACAATGCGCTGATGCCCGTGGATACTGAGGGCATGGTCATCGTGAAGGATATTGAAGTCTATTCCCTCTGCGAACACCACCTGCTCCCCTTCTTCGGCAAAGTGCATGTGGGCTACATCCCACGCAAGCACGTGATCGGCCTCAGCAAAATCCCCCGCATCGTCGATATGTACGCGCGCCGGCTCCAGGTGCAGGAACGGATGGGCCAGCAGATCTGCGATGCATTGGAGAAAATCCTCAAACCGAAAGGCATCGGCGTCGTCATCGAATGCAGCCACCTCTGCATGATGATGCGCGGCGTGCAGAAGCAGCATTCGACGGCCGTGACGAGCACGGTCCAAGGGCTGTTTAAAGAAGATCCGAAGACGCGGGAGGAGTTCATGACACTCATTCGATCGTGAGTCTGGTCACGTTGCGACGCCTCCCACTTCCCTGGCAAACTGCTGGAATTGACCGCTCATCGAGAGTTCTTTCAGGCGCTTGCGATCCGGCATCAGCTGAAGCATGTCCGCGTAGTATTCCGTGCGATACTGATTGGAAAGGGTATGCAGGCTCTTGGGAACCTTATCGACCTGAGCGATGATCGGCGCCACTTCCACGAATGCCGTCTGTGTGATGACCTGATCACCCTTTTTGACCGCATTCGCATCCGGCTGAACCTGGTTCTCGTGTCCTTCCGTCGGGTCTTCTCCCTTTTCATGAATGACAACAGCGCGCATCTGTTCTGCGTCGGGCAGGCCATTTGCCCCCGCAGTCTTCTGCAAATCGAATTCTGCACTCCCGCGCACGGAGACCTGCGCATCGGCGACTGTATCTCCATCTTTCTCCACCACTTTCTCGTCATAGTCACCCACGATGTCAGCCGCTTCCCGCAAATCTTCCTGCGTTTGTACAACATCCTGATCCGATACTTCTCCGCCCTTCTCATCGAGAATCTTTGCAAGATCTCCCTTCGCATCGGCAGATAATTCCCCGACGGTCTCTTTGGCTTTTGCCTGCGTCTCCGGGTCGGGACGCATGTCCTCCAGAGCATCTGCTTTCTTCCGTAGTGCCGTCTCAACATCCGTCGTTCGCTTTCCATCAAGCTCATGAACGGTGTCGTGGTAGATGCCGGCGGCGAGTGCCTCGGGTGCCATGGCCACAGTGTTACACCCCCTGCGACTGCATGCGCGAAGAGATGAGCGGGAAAATTCCTATGCTTCGATTTTCCTCTTATAGACGCCAAAAACTCGATGTTGATGATGTCTATCGAACACGCGCATACGTCATGAACGAATACGGATACTGATTCTCCGCATCCGCGGGATGATCCTCCCGCGCGACCTCTTTCCACTGCTCCGGATCGATTTCGGGAAAGTACACGTCGCCATCGACTGTTGCATGCACACGCGTGAGGTACATCCTGTCCGCCTTCTCCATCGCCTGCTTGTAGATTTCTCCGCCGCCGAAGATGAATGCTTCCTCCTCTTTTGCGACGGACTCCAGAGCTTCATCGAGTGAGGTGGCGACTTCGCAGCCCGGATAACTCATGTTCTGATGCGTGATGACGATATTGCGACGTCCGGGCAGCGCCCGCCCGATCGATTCATGCGTTTTGCGTCCCATGATCAGCGGATGGCCCATGGTGAGCTCTTTCATGCGCTGCATGTCGGCATGGAGGTGCCACGGGAGCTGTCCCTTGTTTCCAATGACGTTGTTGTCCGACACGGCAGCGATAATACTGATCATAAGAGAGAAGGAAGCACTGCCGTGTCACCCTGAGCTTGTCGAAGGGCGGATGCGGCGGCGATGATCGAAATGATCATTCAAATGGAAGAGAAAGTGGAGCCAAAACATGCAGAGCTCCCCCATGGGTCAGAATGCGAAACTCCGATTTGCGATATCGCTCAATCGTCTGTCGCACTCCTTCATCACGCATGTATAAAGGCAAGGTACAAGAATAGAGCGACTCGTCTTCCATTTGATCCAAACCTCGCAAGATCGAGATCGCTAGTGATTTAGCTCTACTCTCATTCATAAACATATGTTACACCGCTATCGGAGCTTTAATCGCAGGATGGGGGTCATAGCCGACAATTTCAATATCCTCGAATTTGAAGTCATCGATGTTTTTGACCGTCGGATTGAGTTTCAACTGAGGAAGTGAGCGCGGTTCGCGGCTCAGCTGCTCCTTCGCCTGATCCAAATGATTGAGGTACAGGTGCGTGTCGCCGAGCGTGTGGACAAACTCGCCGACTTGAAGATCGCAGACCTGCGCGATCATATGCGTGAGGAGCGCGTACGAGGCGATATTGAAGGGAACGCCGAGGAAGACATCGCAGCTGCGCTGGTACAACATGCAACTCAATTTCCCGGATGAGGAAGCGGGCATTCTGCCCGCGTCAGGTGGTGAAACATAGAATTGAAACAATACATGACACGGCGGCAGTGCCATTTTGGATACATCCGCGACGTTCCAGGCGTTGACGATCAGGCGGCGGGAGTTTGGATTCGTCTTGATCTCGTTGATCACCCACGCAATCTGATCGTAGACCTTCCCATCCGCCCCCTCCCATTTCCTCCATTGCTTTCCGTACACCGGCCCAAGATTGCCGTCTTTATCCGCCCACTCGTCCCAGATCGTCACCTGATTGTCGTGGAGATACTTGATATTTGTATCGCCTTTGAGGAACCACAGGAGTTCGTGGAAGATCGACCGTGTGTGGAGCTTCTTGGTCGTGAGGAGCGGAAAGCCGTCCTGCAGATTGAACCGCATCTGGTTGCCGAACGTACTGAGAGTTCCGACCCCCGTCCGATCGTCTTTTTTGACGCCGTGGTCGAGAATATGACGGAGGAGGTCGATGTACTGGCGCATGGGAAGGAAGTATAGCGGGCTATTTCCGTCCCGCATACCGCCAAGCCATCTCACCCCTCGATACGCTCCTTCGGAGCTACTCGGGATTACAAGGTCATGGCTTGGCTGCGAACCGCCAAGCCATCTCAAAAATCTGCCGCTGCGTCTCCGCTACTTCTCTGCTCTCAATGATCACTCCGAACATCTGCGGTGAGCTGGCGAAGGAGCAGATCGCGACTTTGTGATCGTAGATGTTGATCTCGTTGGTGAAGTCGAAATCCCTGGCGGGGACCAGGCGGATCTCGCGGAGTTTCTTGCGGTCTTCGCCGTGCACGCGCCTGCCCGTCTCATCATCGGGAGCGATGCCGCGCAGGTGGACTCCTCGCCTCACCCGCTCGGCGACGTACTCTTCGTCGTAGGCGGGCCAGTATTTGCGGACGACCGCGGAGTTGGCGAAGTTCAGGATCTCCCCATGCGCGGTGAGTGTCTCCTCGTACACGCGCCGCACACCGTCCCATCCCTCAAAGAACCGGACACGCGGTTTTCGCTCCTTCGGCCCCTGCAGAGAACGGAGTTCGGGAAGACTGCGCTCCAGTGCGTCGGCATTCTTGCGCGCATCCACCGCCAGATACTCGGGAGCAATCGGCGAATACCACTTGCCACGGGTTTTCTTCACGAGAGTGAACCGCCCCTGCCGGACCATTTCCTCCAGCATGTTGTACGCGGTGATCCGGTTGAAGCCGGTCTTTTTGGCATAGTCGGACGCTGGAGCCGATGCCAGTTTGAGACCGGCGTAGTAGAGCTGCGCTTGCGCGTCGGTGAGTCCGGCGGAGGAGAGGACGCGAATGAGATCTTTAGTCATACGGGAAGGGGGGCGGACCGCAATGTGTAATCAGGCTGAACACGGGAATGGGAAATCTCCGCGAATAACGGACAGGAGAGGAAGATACACGATGACGCTCTGTTGTTCAAAATAATAACAGAAAAAACATTGTGTTCACTCGAATGGTTGGAATGACTCCGTGTTGCCTGTTCACTTCCTTTGCGTGAATTTTTCGCTTTTCATGTAACTTCTTCTTCCCCTTCCTTCTATGAATCCCGCTGCCGGAACCCTCGAAAAGGAATTACTGAAAATCCCGCGCCCGCACATGGGCGAAGACCTCTCGTTCACGCCCAAGATGAAGACCGCGGAAGATGTGATGGCATTTGCCAGGAAGCATGAGTGCACCGTGCTCGATCTGACGTTCGTCGATGTTCCCGGCACGCTCCAGCACACGAGCAAGCCGATCCACGAGCTTGAGGATGTGCTGAAGACCGCTGCGGGCTTCGACGGGAGTTCCATCCGCGGGTTCCGCCAGATTCAGGAGTCCGACATGCTCCTCGTTCCGGACCCCGCGACCGCGATCCTCGATGCCTTCAAGACCGAGCAGACGGTGTCGGTCCTCTGCAACGTCAAAGATCCGATCACGGGCGAGTTCTATGACAGCAGCCCCCGCACGGTGGCGATGCGTGCGATGGAGTACTTGCGCAACAGCAGCGTGGCCGACAGCGGTTACTTCGGCCCCGAAGCGGAGTTCTTCATCTTCGATTCGGTCAAGTACGACACGAGCGCACATGGCGCGATGTACGACGTCGACTCCAATGAAGGCATCTGGAATACGGGCCGTGACGAGCTTTCGGGCCCTGCCCCCCGAAGCCTTGGCGAAGGGGGGAACCTCGGGTACAAGATCCGCCACAAGGAAGGCTACTTCCCGGTCTCCCCGATGGATACCCAGCAGGACCTGCGCTCGACGATGGTTCGCGAGATGGAGCGCGCGGGCATCAAGATCGAAACCTTCCACCACGAAGTCGCCACGGCCGGCCAGGCCGAGATCGACATGGAGCGCGACGAGCTGCTGACGATGGCCGATAAACTCATGCGCTACAAGTACATCGTTCGCAACGTCGCGTACCGGTACGGCAAGACCGCGACGTTTATGCCGAAGCCCCTCTTCGGCGATAACGGCAGCGGCATGCACGTGCACATGAGTTTGTGGAAGGAGGGCAAGCCGCTCTTCGCAGGGAACGAATACGCGGGGCTGAGCAAGATGGCCATCCACTACATCGCCGGTCTCCTCCATCACGCCAAAGCCCTCTGTGCGATCTGTAACCCGACGACCAACAGCTACAAGCGTCTCGTCCCGGGCTTTGAGGCACCGGTGAACCTCATCTATTCGGCGCGCAACCGCAGTGCGGCGATCCGCATCCCGATGTACAGCAACAATCCCAGGGCCAAGCGCGTGGAGTTCCGCATGCCCGACCCCGCCTGCAACCCCTACCTCGCCTTCTCCGCGCTGCTCCTCGCGGGGATGGACGGCATCGAGCGAGGGCTGCTGCCCGGCGACCACACGGACGGCAACCTCTACGACATGGCTCCCGCGGAACTGATCAAGATCAAGCACGCGCCGTCTTCCCTCGGTGAAGCGCTGGATTCTTTGGAACAAGATCACGAATTCCTGCTGAAGGGCGGCGTCTTCTCCAAGGCGTTCCTCGAGAACTTCATCGCCTGGAAGCGCGGCGACGTGGCAGATGAAGCCAAACGTCCGACCGCATCCGAATTCTTCCGCTACTACGACGTTTAATTCTCCATTCTCAATTTTCCATTCTCCATTTCGTTCCCCCTCCCCCATGGAAATCGCCCTCCCCGATCTCAAGATCGCCCTCGATACCGTCTGGGTGCTTGTCGCTGCCTTCCTCGTCTTCTTCATGAACGCGGGATTCGCGCTCGTGGAATCCGGTCTGTGCCGCGCCAAGAACTGCGTCAACGTGCTGGCCAAGAACTACGTCGTCTTCGCGGTGTCGACCCTCGCGTTCTGGCTGATCGGCTTCGCTCTGATGTTCGGCAACGGCAATGCATTCGTCGGCCTCACCGGCTTCATGCCTGCCCTCATCAACGGCTCCTCGTCGTTCAGCGCTCTGGAGTGGACATCGGTGCCGATGGCGGCGAAGTTCTTCTTCCAGCTCGTCTTCGCCGGCACCGCCGCAACGATCGTCTCGGGCGCCGTGGCCGAGCGGATCAAATTCGGCTCATTCGTTGTGTTCTCCGTGGTGATGACGGCCTTCCTCTACCCCGTCGCGGGACACTGGATCTGGGGCGGCGGATTCCTCTCGACACTCGCAACGCCCATGCATGACTTCGCGGGCTCGACGGTGGTGCACTCCATCGGGGGATGGGCCGCGCTCACGGGCGCTCTCATGCTCGGACCCCGGCTTGGACGCTACGACGCCGAGGGGAAGCCGCAGACGATCCGCGGCCACAGCATGACGAGCGTCACGCTCGGCGGGCTCATTCTCTGGCTCGGCTGGTTCGGGTTCAATCCGGGCAGTACCATGGCGGCCGACGGCCGCGCGATCGCGCACATCGCGCTCACGACGAACCTCGCCGCCGCAACGGGAACGCTGGCCGCTCTCCTCACGTCGTGGTACATGCAGAAGAAACCCGACCTGAGCATGATCGTGAATGGCACGCTCGCGGGGCTCGTTGCAATCACGGCTCCCAGCGACGCCGTCTCGATGACCGGCGCGATTGCCATCGGTGGCATTGCGGGAATCCTCGTGGTCCTCGCGGTCTTCATGTTTGAGAAATTGCGCGTGGACGATCCTGTCGGCGCACTCTCGGTCCACCTCGTGAATGGGATATGGGGGACGCTCGCGGTCGGTCTCTTTGCAACAACTTCGGGTTCCGTCTTCACAGGTGCAAACGGATTGCTCTACGGAGGCGGAATGGCCCTGCTGACGACGCAGGCGATTGGCGTCGTCTCCGTCGGAGCATTCGTCGCGGTTGCTTCGTCGATCGCCTGGCTCGCGATTAAGGCTGTCATGGGACTGCGCGTCGGCGCGGTGGAGGAAATGGAAGGCCTGGACGAGGGCGAGCACGGCATGCCCGCCTACGTGCTCGACTATTCCGGGGACTTCGCGCCCGCTCCGGTCTGCGACCTGGCAATGGCAAGCGCACCGTCAATGAATCGGATCGTCGCGGAGAAGACCGCGGCATTGGCCCGTAAATAACAGAACTAAAAAAAGACCGGCTCCTCGCGGGGCCGGTTTTTTAGGACCCAAACGTATACGCATACGCCTCCACGCCCCTCCCATGAATCTTGAGCGTGACATCATGCTCGCCATACGGACCGGTGAAGAGATTGTAGAGATCATGCGCCTGGATCGTGATCGTCTTCGTCTTCTTTCCATCGATGAAGATATCGGCGGAAACGGGCGTTGATTCTTCTGCGAGACCCAGGACCAGATTCACTTCGGATCCCATCGCGTGATACCGGATTACCCCTTCGGCGCTCCGCAGTATCTGACTCTCCTCATCAGCCGACAGCTGCCAGTCACCGGAGAGAGCGTATTGATTGAGGGGAACAGTCGCCGACATCACGTAGGAATGGACTGCGGTGTCCGGCTTGCCCGCCGTAGCATTTGCGAAGGCGGGCCAGTTGCGGGAGCCGACGTACGTCTCGGGCGACGTCTCGCGGCCGCGGCCGCTGCCGCCGGTGGCATCCGTACCGATCATCGGCCCTTGCGCCGTCGCCCCGATTTCATTCAACAAGCTCTGAATGGCAAGATCCGTTTCTTCGTATCCCCCCTCCCCGAAGTGCGTGTAGCGAATGTAGCCCTGCGCGTCGATGAGGTACTTCGCAGTCCAGTAGCGATTGGCAAACGCATTCCACGTCCCGTAGTCGTTATCCTGCGCGGTCGGGTACGTGAGACCGTGGCGCTTGATGGCGGCATGGCAGCGTCCGGATGCAATTGATGCAGCTGTACGTCCAAAAATCCACGAGCACGACTTTGCCCTTGAGTGAGGCAAGCGTGAACGGCTGCGAGTTATGCCAGGGGCCGAGGCCACGGAATTCAGGAGCTCGCATAATTTTTGGGAGGGTGGGGAGCGTCATAGAAGAGGGAACGGATTGCCGCCGAGGACGGCGACGATCAAACGACAACACCATTCCCCCGATCATCACGAGTGGCCGGAGCTTGCTCTTCCCCGCGATGCTCACGCCCAAGACGACCGGGATGAGCGGGAGAATGCACGGGAGGAGGATCGTGATGAGGCTGGCGAGGAAGAGTGCCAGAAATACCGTCATCGGCGATCAGTATAGCCGATACTTTTACATCGCGATCTCCTTCCCGCTGATGGTGGAACGGAACCGGGCCCGGGTGCGCGCTGCTATACCAGGCAACGTGCCAAAGGATAGGTGACGCTGTTCCGGTATGGATCCCATTCCCTCGTCCACATGCGCGGATGCATAGAGAATATCATTCTTGATGGGTGGTTCGTCATCGAGAATCGTCATTGTCTCCGTATCCACCGGCATCTGCATTCTGTAACCATCCAATACAAACATCGCATACTGCTCTTTTGTCATTCCGCCCATCGAAAACGGCTGGCGAATGGCGGCGATCATCTTTGCACGCTCAGCAATCTGCTTGTGCTCATCATCAGTGGTAAATGGTTCTATGCATAGGGCACCTTCAATCATGACGGGACGAACACTTGTTGCCAGAGACTTCTTTCCGCGATGACCTCTCAGTGCAAGCTCGATCGGCCTGTTGATTTCGGTTCGTGTGACAAGGCCGCTGCTGCGAATTGCCTCGAGCAGTGCGAGAAAATCTCGTTTGGGAACAAGGAGGAGCTTGGGATCACGGAGGAGCAATGCCAACTCCTGTTGCTCAGACGCAAATGCTCCCTGCGTCGCCTGGAACGACGGCGTAAATTTTGCGCCGCCGGACGACGCCAACGTTGCGCAGGCGGATTCGTACTGCTGCTTCCAGTCTAATTTCGTTCCCGCGCGTGCAATGAAGAGTCTGCGCATGTCTGCCATCACCTTCCCGAGCTTCGGACTTTGGATATCGTTTTGCTTCAAAATCCCATGAACTGTGGTCAAGTCGACTGCTTCTCGGGAGGCCATAGGGAGATTGGGCTAAAGGAACTATTATTATGTAATATATAATTTCTGTCAATTACTGTTTATGGCTTCGCCAAGTCTTTTCTCCCCAAAACAAGCGATGACGGACACTCCTTCTTGAACGGACATTTCTCACACTGCCGGTTCCTCGCGGTGCATACCGCCCGCCCGTGGCTGATGATGAGTGTGGTGAATTCTCCCCACTTTTTCCGAGGCAATGACTGCATCAGATCCAGTTCAATTCTCTTGGGATCTTTGTGACGCGTCAGGCCGAGCCGCTGCGAGACCCGGATGACGTGCGTATCGACCGCGATGCCTTCGTTCTTGCCAAAGCACGCCCAGAGGATAATCGACGCGGTCTTGCGACCGACGCCCTGCAGTTCAATCAACTCCTCCATCGTCTGCGGGACTTTCCCTTTGTGATGACTGATCAGCCGCGCGCACATTTCCTGAATGAACCGCGCTTTGTTGCGGTACGTCCCGCAGGAATGGATGTCGCGCTCGAGATGCTGACGCGAAGCGCTGACATAGTCCTGCGGCGTCTGATACTTCTTGTAGAGCGTTTTGGTGACGATATTCACGCGCACGTCGGTGCACTGGGCGCTGAGGATCGTCGCAACGAGGAGGTCGAGTGGCGTGCGCCAATGGAGGAAGGTGCGCGGGGGGTGATGCAGCTTTTCCAGCCGTCGCAGGACACTCGAAGCCGTCAAAGGATGGTAAGATGGTGACATGATGAATGGTCCACCATCTTACCATTCAGCCCTCTTTCTATTTCCCCTTTGAACAAACCTTCACTATATTTCCGCGGTGCTCCCGCCCCTGACGATCTTCGACGTTGAGACGACCGGCCTCGACCCCTTGCGCGGACACAGGATCGTGGAGATTGCGGCGGTGAGAATGGAGAACGACCGGATCCTCGATGAACATTTCGTAACGTTCGTGAACCCGGAGCGCGAGATCCCGTGGGATGCGCGGCAGGTGAACAAGATTAGTGATGAGGACGTGAAGAGCGCCCCGACGATTGATCTCGTTCTGCCGCAGTTTTTGGAATTCGCGAAGGGATCGATGCTCGTCGCACACAATGCGAGCTTCGATATGGGTTTCCTCGAGGCCGAGAAGCAGTACTGCTGGGGATTTGTCGACCTGCCCGAGTGCCTCTGCACCGTGACGCTCGCACGCAGTCTTTACCCGACCGACTTCCGGCATTCGCTCGACGCCCTGATCAAAAAATTCAACCTGGAGATGCCCGAGGAGCGCCATCGCGCGCTGGCCGACGTGATCCTGACCGCGCAGGCGTTACAGAAGATGGTCGAGAGGATTCCATCCTTTGATGAGCTGAAGAAGCGCGCATCGTTAAAAGCAGGAGTGGTAAAGGGCTAGAATAATAGAATATTAGGAATGTTGAACGGACATACTTCATTTTTCAGGGTCCTAGTATTCTATTATTCTAGTATTCTTCCTGTCATGGCTATCTTGCCTATCGTCATCGGCCCCGATAATCCGATCCTCCGCAAGAAGACCAAACCGGTCCCGGCGGTCACCAAAGACGTGAAGCAGTTGATCAAGGACATGATCGAAACAATGAAGGAAGCCAGCGGCGTCGGGCTCGCGGCGCCGCAGGTGAACCGCACCGAGCGCATCTGCATCGCGGTGATCGGGAAGAAGGTGACGCCGCTGATCAATCCCGTGATCACGAAGCGCAGCAAGGAAACCGACATCGATCAAGAAGGATGTTTGAGTCTGCCAAACGTTTGGTTGATGATCTCGCGCTCGCTCGACATCGCGCTCACCTATACAGACCTGAAGGGGAAGAAACAGGAACGGAAACTGAAGAACTTCGACGCCAGAGTCGTCCAGCACGAAGTGGATCATCTGGAGGGGGTGTTGATTGTGGATTATACGTGATGAGTTTTTAGTTTGTAGTTTTTAGAGTTTTTGAGGGAGTTAAACTTGCCGCAAGACCGTTGAGCATTCTCATGATTTCATCGAGTAAAGATTCTGCAAGTTGAAAATTCAGAGACGCTGTAAACGGCAACTGTTTTGCAATTTCAATTTGAGTCTCTAGTTCCGCACCAGATCCATAAGCAATATGAACATATTTTCGGAAATCCTTTTTGGTGGACCTTTTGCTTCCTTCCGCGATATTGGAAGCAATGGAGACTGCTGCACGCTGCATTTGGGTTGTCAGACCAAAATTTTCTGATCGGGGAAAATGCTCCGTGATCGCATAGATTTCCTTCACTAATAAGATAGCTTTCTGCCACACAATGAGGTCTTTATAACTGCGTGAACCCATAGCAGGTTACTCTAAGGCTTTCGAGAAGCAGGAGCAAGTCACGAAAAAACTACAAACTACAAACTAAAAACTGCTACAGTTCAGGCATGTCTCAACTGGAAGCCATCATTGGCCTGGAGGTCCACGCCCAGATGAACACGAAGACAAAGATGTTCTGCGGGTGCGACAACGACGCGTTCGGCAAAGAACCGAATACGACGGTGTGCGAGATCTGCATGGGCCATCCGGGGACGCTACCGGTGCCGAACCGCGAGGCGATCATCAAGGCGGTGAAGATGTCGCTGGCGCTCAAGTGCACGGTCAACAGGGATAGTCATTTCGACCGCAAGCACTACTTTTACCCCGACCTCCCGTCGGGATTCCAAATCTCCCAGTATGACTTCCCATTGGCCTCACACGGTGAAGTCGAGTTTGACCTCCGGTCCTCGGACTCCTCGGTTTCTTCGGCTCCCTCGGTTTCTTCTCGCCGCTGCCGCATCACCCGCCTCCACATGGAGAATGACGCAGGAAAGCTGACGCATCGTGGATCGGTGACCCTCTGCGACTACAACCGCGCGGGAACCCCCCTGATGGAGATCGTCACGGAGCCGGACTTGCGATCCGCCGATGAAGCCGTCACGTTCGCCGAAGAGCTCCGGAGGATCCTGATCGCGGTGAATGCCTCCGAGGCCGACATGTTCAAAGGGATGATGCGCTTCGACGCGAGCATCAGCCTGCGTGAGAAGGGAACAGCAAAACTGAACCCCCGCAGCGAGATCAAGAATCTGAACTCCTTCAAGGCACTGGAACGAGCGCTACAGTATGAAGAAGCGCGACTACGGAAGTCATGGGACGAGACCGGAGGGCCGCTCAAAGGCGACATCACCGTCGGATGGATGGACGACGAGGGGAAGACGCGCCTCCTGCGCGAGAAGGAAACCGCGGATGACTACCGCTACTTCCCGGAGCCCGATATTCCTCCGCTGTTGATCGACGAGAAGATGCTGTTAAAGATCCAACCGGAACCCGTTGTCCTGCCCCGTGAGCGCAAGAAGCACTACCTCGCGATGGGATTGAATGACAGCGAAGCAGCGACGCTGATTGATCAGCCTGCGATGCGGGGGCTCTTTGATGCCGTGCATGCCAAGACCGACGACATAAAATGGACAAGAAGTTTGGTTCTCACGCAAATAGCAGGCTTCATAAATAAAGAAAAAAGGAAAAACAGACCCACAGATGAAATGGATTTCAAAATAGTGCTTGAGCAGACTATCGCTATAATTGATAAAGTGAATGAGGGAATTATCGACAAAAATCAGGCCAAGGATTTCTTGGATACAATTGTTCAAAAGGGTGGTACGATTGATCATCTGATTGATACAAAAGGCATAAGAAAAGTTGACGATAGCGAAATTGAATACTGGGTCGATCAGGCAATTACAGAAAATTCTAAAGCTGTAGAAGATTTCAATAGCGGTAAGAAGTCTGCCTTGGGTGCCATTGTTGGTTGGGTCATGAAAAAATCGGAAGGGAAAGCAAACCCTGTAAAAGTAAATGAGATATTGATGAAGAAGATGAAAAATTGAGATTCTTCCAAGAGAGCGGGCCTTCGGCTTTCCATGGGAGCGGGCCTTCGGCCTTTTATTGGAGCGGGCCTTCGGCCCGCGTAAGAAATGCAACACTACAGGCATCCCCATTCAGTGATTTCCCATCGCCCACTTGCTGATGACCATGGATATTTCTCTGCACTCTCAGCGAAGCCTGCCCGAACAGGATTGTTATGAATGTATTGGATGACTCTGGTGACACTCTCAACTTCCTTCAAATGAAAGCGAGTCTGCCAAATCGGACCGATTCCCAAGTTAAAACTCACACCGGATTTGAATACCCTCATGATGGTAGAGACTTGAATGGGAGGAATCGGTCTCATGAGTAAATGACAATGATCCGGCATGATCACAAATGCATAAAGAATAAATGGATGGAGCTCTTGAACTCTGTAAAGAGTTTCTATGGCTTCTCTGGCATTGACAGATTCCCCGAAGACCTTCCGTCTCTTCGCGGTATTCGTTGTGATAAACAGAATGGCATCATTCTGAATGGGATGGCGCTGAAACATATTTACACTCTGCTTCCTCCCCAAAGAGAAATCTGCCCCTGAAAAAAAGATTGAAAATGAAAAATGGAGTTTTTGGCTTCAGGAAAACATAATTTCAGTTCCATGGCCCCGTGGAACGCGGGCCGAAGGCCCGCTCCCTTTGCCCTTCCTACAGCCAAAATTCCCTTATGCCCGCTCCTTATACTCCCCCGTCTCCGTATTGACGATGATCTTGTCGCCCTCGCTGATGAAGAGCGGCACGGTGACGGTGAGCCCTGTGTCGAGCTTCGCCGGCTTGCCTCCCCCCGTCGCAGTATCTCCTTTAACGCCCGGAATCGTTTCGAGGACTGTGAGGATGACGGTCGACGGTAACTTGATGCTGATTGGCTTTTCGCCGTACATGAGTGCATCGACTTCGAGACCGTCGGTCAGGAAACCGACCAGATCTTCGATGTCGTTCTTCTGCAGCGCAAACTGGTCGTAGGTCTCGAGATCCATGAACGTACACGAGGTCTGGTCGCCATACAGGTATTGCACGTTCTTGAAGCCCACATCCGCCTGCTCGATTTTCTCGCTGCCCTGGAAGTTGCGCGCCATGATCACGCCGGTCTGCAGATTCTTGAGTTTGCACTGCATGTTCGCCTTGCTCTGGCTTTTGCGGCCAAACTGCGAGGTGAGCACCAGGTACGGCTGGCCGTCGATCGAGACGGCGCGGCCGGGTTTGAGGTCGGTGATGGTGTACATGGCCATGGAATGCGAGGGTAATGGTGGAAGAGAAATTGCGCAAGGAAAGGTCAAACATGCTCGTTAATTCGTTAACTGGTTAATTCGTTTACCAGAATACGAGTGAACGAATTAACCAATTAACGTTTCGCGTGCGTCATTGAGCTGCAGCCGTTCCCCCGCTCGCTGTGACTTGCAGCCGCACCTCCTCGGTCACCGTCCGGATCTCGCGGGTAACGCGCTGCGCAAGCCCGTCGCGCGGGAGAGACTTGCCGAGTTCGCGGAGAATGCGACCGCGGTCGGGATGGTTCAGCAGGAGCCGCATCCGGTCTTCGAGAGCGTCGTACCTGGCCTTCTTGGTGCCGTAGACGAAGATGCGCCCACGGATCTCCTGCGCCTTGGCGGTGACCTGCTCGGGCGTGAGCGGGCGGATGAGGAGCGTGCGCGAGGGATGCTGCGGGAGCACCAGATCTTTTTCGGGGACGCCGAGCGCGAGTCCGATGCCGAGCACCGGACCCTGGACCGCAGCCGCCACTTGTTGCACGACTGCTTTGGCTTCATGCCGGACATCGGCCGCCACGAGATTGAGGGCGCCCGTTGAGTCCAGCGACGCGATGGAATCGCGGAGTCCGGAGAGTGTCTCCATCGCCAGCTGCGTATCGCCCTGCTCCGCCTGGCGCTTGGCCACGATCAACTGGTCAATGAGAGCCTCGCCTTCCACATCGGGCTTCGTGACGGTATCGGGCAGTGCGGCGATGGTGTCATCGACCGCCAGCTTGAGTGCGTAGCCCGGGTCGCCCGGCAGCGCCGCGGCTACCGTGGCCGGTCCGGCATCGACGACTTCCGTCTGCAGCAGTAATTGGACAACGGGACTTCCTCCCGAGCCGCTGGCCACCTGGAGGAGCGTATCCTTGTACTCTTGCAATGCATTCTCCGCGGCCTGCGTCCCTCCACTGGAAATCATCGCGGCGGCTTCGTTGAGGCGCGTGTTGGCCTGCGTGATGAGTTTACGCGCGCGTTCCTCTTCGCTGAGAGAGAAGAGCACATCGACCGTTTCGGCCAGACGCTTCACAGGATAGAAGCGCGAACCGGGCAAAATTCCGGCGGCTCCGGCGCGGCGCTCCTGCTGCAGCTGTGCGATCTCGCGCTGGTGGGCCGCGTCGCGGCTGAGGTTGCCGGCCACCCAGGCCTCCTGGAAGACCGATGAATCCATTTTTGTCGCAACGGGTTCATTCTCGCCGCTGAGCACGGTTTGTTCTCCGGCGACGAGCGATATCCGGTGACCGTGACGCGACACGACGGCGCTGCGGTCGAGCACGCGAATCACCACTTTCCTGGGGGATTGTTGTATGGAAACGCTGCCTTCGTGGATGAACACGCGCCCCTGCGAGGTGAGAACCGTGATCGCGCGCACCTGCTTGGGAACAAGCCCGAGGACCCACAGTTCTCCCTCTTCGAGCGCCACCGTCGTCTCCTGCACCGAGAACTGCGGACGGTCGGAAAGATCAACCAGCTGGCCCCGCGTGTAGGGCGCAAAACGGAACACCGCGTCATCGTGCGTGACGATCGTCGCCTTGCCATTCTGGGTTTGCAAGCGGGTCGGGGAATTGAGGGAAACTTCACCGGTGATCGGCTGCCACAGCGATCCGAGAAGCACTTCCACCCGCCCTTCGCGCGCAAAGAGCGTCACCGGGGATTCCGCGATGGACGCGGGCGCGAGGAAGAGCAGCGGACTCACGCGGGCGGCAACAAGAACAATGGCGCATGCCGCGACCCATTTGACCGGACCGGACGCCGCATATCGCGCGTAGGACGGCTCGAGGCGGACGGAGAATCTGCTCCACAGAAGTTCACGTGCTCCGGCAGCCGGCTTCAGATGTTCGCGAAGACGCTCCCAGAGCGTGAGGTGCCTGATCGGATCAATCGACGAGAGAATGCGCGACCATAGATCCTTGATGAGTCCCGACGACGGCGTCAGTCCCTCGCGAACCTGATTGAGCAGATGCGGAGCACGGAGTTGGGCGAGGATCATGCGCTTGACGCGCGCTTGCGCGCCGGCGTCCGGCGTGAGATTCGATGCCGCCTGCCGGAGCAGATGCTCGGATCCGTGTGCCGGAGATGGAGAGTTGGATCTCATGATGGATTTTCTATCCGGATGCATGAGTTAAAACGGGAAATTTTGCCTTGTGTTACACAAAATTGAGCTAAAAAGGTGATCATGATGAACGGTCGTTGATATCGGGGGGTAAGAGGGCCTCCAATTTGCGCAGCGCCCGGAACTTCAGAATCCGCACTCCCCCCTCGGTCATCTTCAGAACTCGGGCAACCTCGTTGTGGGGCAGCTCGGCAATGTACGAAAGGACAAGAATTTCCCGGTAGCGCCGGGGGAGCTTCTCCAGCGCTTCCCGGACGATCCTCAGCACGTCGCGGTTCTTCACATGCGCATCGGCGCGGTTGAGCACGTCGGGATCGGCGAGGTCTTCGGACACTTCCTCGAAATTGCGCTCATGGCGGTAGGTGTCGATCACCGTGTGTCGCGCGATACGAAACAACCACGCGCCGAACGGCACACCTTTTTTCGTCCTGTACTGATGAATCTTCTCCCACGCCTTCACGAATACGTCGGCGACGATGTCCTCCGCGATTTCGGAGGGGACGCGGAACGCCGTGTAGCGGTAGATGGGGAGAAAAAACTGCAGGTATAGCGTCTCGAACGCATCGGTATCGCCATTCTGCGCCTTGACCACGAGCCGCTGGAGTTCGCTCTCCGGTAATTGCTGCTGCATGAGAGAACGCAGTATAGCATTGACGATCTCCGCATCCATCTCACTCCCACTCAATCGTCCCGGGGGGCTTATTGGTCAGATCCAAGAACACCGTATCAATGCCTTTGAGATCGAGCAGTCGCCGCGTGATTGTTTCCAGTACGCTCTGCTCGACCAGATACGCATTCGCCGTCATCGCATCGACCGAGACGATCGGGCGCAGAACAATCGACTGATTCCCCTTCTTCGCACCGAACGGGAGCAGAACGACCGGGAATTGCCAGATGACGCCGTAGAGATCCGCCGCACGCATCTCTTGTTGAACGATTGCATCGGCCTCGCGCAGGAGTTCGGCGCGCTCGCGGGTGACCGTCCCCGGCGTCACGGAGAACTCCACCGGAACTTGCCCTGAGCCTGTCGAAGGGTGACTCGTGCACAGCAGCACGCGGTTGATCTCCTTATTGGTATTCGGGATCGAGGTCGCGAGCGACTTGTGCTCGGGTGTCACTTTGCATGGATGACGCGAGAAGAGCGCAACTGCATGCCGGTACGTGCGACCATCGCCCTGAACTCCTACGGAGCGAATGGGGAGCACGACGTGCGGCACGGTAAGGGCGTCACACGGTGACGCCCGCAGTGAACCCGCTGAGGCCACGCAGAGTATGCGCACCCCCAGCCCCGGGCCCGGAAACGGATGCCTCCACACGAGTTCCTTCGGCAGCCCCAGCTCCTCCCCCAGCATCCGGACTTCATCCTTATAGAGCTCCTTGAGCGGCTCGATCACCTGCCCCGCATCGATCATCTTCTGCACGGCATGAACACGGTTGTGGTGCGTTTTGATCTGATCCGCATGCCTTGAGCCTCCGGTCTCGATCGTATCCGGGTAGATTGTCCCCTGCCCAAGTAACCACTCATTTTTCATTTTTAATTTTTCATTTTTCATTCCCGTCAGCCCCATCTTCTCACTCACCCGCTGCTGAACACTCAGGAACGTCCTGCCGATAATCTTTCGCTTCTGCTCCGGATCGGTGGCGCCCTTCAAATTCCTGAAGAATTCCTCGGAAGCATCTTCGATATGCAGGTTCTTGATCTTCAACTTCTTGAATGCGGCCTGAATCTGCTTGATCTCATCTTTCCGCATGAGACCTGTATCGACGAGCATGCCTTGGACCCGTGAAGGACCGAGGACTCTGTTCAAGAGCGTGAACGCGACCGTGGAATCGACGCCGCCGGAGACGAGCATGAAGACTTTTTTCTTCCCGACTTCCTTCTTAATCTCCGCACCGATGCGGTCGGCGTACGAGGTGATGCCCCATGGCGCCGGCTTGCAGATCTCCGTAAATTTTTTCAGTATCTCCATGCCGTGCTCGGTATGTGTGACCTCAATATGAAACTGGATGCCGTAGATTTTTCGGCTCTCATTGGCCATCGCCGCAACAGAGCAGACCGACGACTTTGCCGTGGAGACAAACCCTTTGGGAAGAGATGCGACTTCGTCCCCGTGCGACATCCAGACAGTCATGATCTGTGGGAGTCCTTTGAAAAGCATGGATTCGCCCATCCGTTCGATCATCGTGTGACCATATTCCTTCGTTTTGCCGGGACTCACCTTCCCATTGAGCGCGTGCGCGAGCCACTGGTGCCCATAGCAGAGGCCGAGGATGGGAATGCCAAGCTCAAAAATCCCGTGATCGGCCTGCGGACTCCCCTTCTCGTACACGCTCTGCGGCCCGCCACTGAGGATGATCCCCGCCGCGCCCTTGAGTTCCTTCGCCTTCGTCTCCGCAACGCGAATCTCCGAATACGCCCCGAGCCTCCGCACGCGGTTGGCGATCAAATG